>JAJQFY010000097.1 GCA_021200935.1 Oscillospiraceae bacterium | reverse complement strand
AGGCGCAAAGCCTCGCAGACTGCCGCCCGCAGGCGGCGTGCAAACGCGCAACCGCGCAAAGCGCGGCTCTTAGCGCGTGCAGTGCGCGCACAGGCCGCCTCCCCCTCATTTGGGATGAAAAGCTTTGCTTTTCATCCCAAATGATTTTTACCACGCGTCCGACCCCTTCTCCTCCGGGATGACCAGCTTCAGGGCGGTGATGGCCACCTCGATCATGGAGTCGTCCGGCTCGCTGGTGGTGATATGTTGCAACTGCTTGCCGGGCCAGGATAGAATACGGGACAGGAGGTTATCGTGCCGCCCCACCCAGCGGTTCAGCTCATAGGTCAGGGCCACCACCACCGGCAGCAGGCATATTTTTACCACCATACGCAGAAGGGCGTTGTCCACATGGAGGAAGGCGTTCACCAGGATGAACACCAGAATACTCATAATAATGACCACCAGCAGGAAGCTGGTACCGCAGCGGGGGTGGAACCGGCTCTCCTCCCGGACATTTTCCACCGTCAGCTCCTTGCCATGCTCATAGCAGAAGATGGACTTATGCTCCGCCCCATGGTAGGAGAATACCCTCTTGATGTCCTTCATCTGGGCCACCGCCGCCATATAGACCAGCAGAATGACCAGCTTCACCACGCCCTCCAGAAGCGTCCGCAGGCCGTCATGCCCGGAGCGGAGCGCTGGGATGAGGGACACCAGGGCGGTGGGCAGCACAATGAACAGCCCGATGGCCAGGGCCACCCCCAGCACCATGGCCAGGCCGATAACGAATTTCTCCGCCTTTTCGGAGCCGAATTTTTTCTCTATCCACAAGTCCAGCTTGGATGGCTCCTCCTGCTCCTCCTCCGGGAGGAACTGGGCGGAGTAGGTCAGGGCCTTCATGCTCTTGATCATACTGTCCACAAAGTTCACAACGCCCCGTATCAGGGGCCAGCCGCAGAAGGGGTGCTTGTCCTTGAGCTGGTTTAAGGGTTCCACCGTGGTGGCCATGGTGCCGTCCTGCTGGCGGACGACGATGGACTGCTTGTCTACCCCCCGCATTAGAATGCCTTCAATCAGGGCCGAGCCGCCAATGCTGGTGCGGAAGCCCTGGGTCTCTTTTTTTGCCATAATACCGCCTTTCTGAAATTAGTCCGGCGCGAACCGCGCCGTCAAGGTCTTGATTTTACTAAAATATCATCTATATCATACGCCCCTGGCGGGACGTGCTTATTTTGCTTTTCAGGTACCTCACCGACATTATACTATATAACAAAAATCCCGTCCAGCGCAAGTGCCGGACGGGATTTTTGTCCGATTTTCTACAAAATTTCTAGGGATATATGCCCCATCACCCAATGGTCAGCTCCTCCTGGCTGATAACCGGGAGCATGACGGTGACGACCAGGCCCGTCCGCCCGTCGGCGGCGTTTTCCAGCACCAGACGGCCCTTGTGGCGGGTGATGATCTCATCGCACACGGACAGGCCGATGCCGCTGCCCCGCTCCTTGCCGCTGCCCTTATAAAACTTCCGCTTCACAAATGGCAGCTCCTCCGGGGGAATGCCGGGGCCGAAGTCCCGAAAGCGGATAACCACCCAGGCGTCCGTGGCCCCGATGGTGACGACCATCCGCCCGGCGGCCCGGCCATATTTGGCGGCGTTGTCCATGATGTTCAGAAACACCTGCTTGAGCCGGGCGGGGTCGCCGAGAACGCAGGGGATGTCCTCCTCCGGCTCGGTATATTCCACGGTCATGCCCTCCTGCTTCAGGAGGGTGCCGTAGGTGAAGATGGCGTCCGACAGCTCCCCGGCCACGTCCAGGGTCTCCACGTTCAGGTTGAAGCGGCCATCCTGTATGCGGGTAAACTCCAGCAGCTCCTCCACCATTTTGGTCAGCCGCCCGGACTCCTTGGCGATAATGGAGATGCCCCGGCGGGAGTCCCCGGTGATGGCCTCGTCATAGGCCAGGGTCTCCGACCAGCCGGTGATGGCGGTCAGGGGGGTACGCAGCTCGTGGGAGATGGAGGAGATAAACTCTGTCTGCACCTTTTCCGTCTCCCCGATTTTGGCGCTCATCTCGTTGATGGCGTCGGTCAAGTCGCCGATCTCGTCGTCGTATTTCTTCTGGGCCTGGATGCCGTAGCTCCCCTCCGCAATGCGCCTGGCCAGGCCGGTCAGCTCCACCAGCGGGTCTGTCACCGTGCGGATGAAATAGAGGTTCGTCAGCACCACCGCCAAAATCACCAGCAGGCCCACCCCGGCGGCCATGGCCGTGACCTTCCATATCTGCCGGTTCACCAGGCGCAGGCTGGTGACATAGCGCATGGCCCCGATCACCGTCCCGTCTGCGGACAGGAGAGGGGCCGTAACGGCCAGGATCCGCTCCCCCGTCCCGGCGTTCCGGCCCGTGTAGACCCCGATGGTCTTCTCGTTCAGGGCGGTGGTCAAATCCTCCGTGCCGGGGCTTGTCCCGGCGGAGACCCCGTAGCTGGATATCTCCACCACCCCCCGTGCGTTTACAAACTGCAGCTCCAGCACGTCCTTGTCCTCAAAGCTCTCCGTATACCGATAGGCGCTCTGGTAATACTGGGCGTAGGTCTGGGAGATATAGCCGGTGAAGAAATTGGAGGCGGACTCCGCCTTGGCCGCCAGGCCGGTTCTGACCCCGTTATAATAGTAGCTGCGAACCCCCAGGGAGACCAGCAGGGTGAACAGCACCACCAACACAGTGGTCAGCAAAATGCCGGAACGGAGCCACCGGCTTTTCAGCCCCCGCGTATGCCGCTTTTCCGTGCCGTCCACCTCCTTTTTATCCAGAAAATTCCATTAGTTTTCTGTTTACGTCACATTCTAATAGAAAAAAATAAAAAGCCTCGCAGAGTTCGCGCCCGCAGGCGCGAATAAAATTGAATCATTTTTTGCCGCGGCGTGTACGTGGCAAAAAAATTCTTCTCGGCCTGGGAGTGTGCGAGCGCCAGCGAGTGCGCGGTTCAGGCCGCAATCCCCTTCATTTGGGATGAAAAGCTACGCTTTTCATCCCAAATGAATATTAAAAGCCCCATTTATAGCCATAGCCCCAAACCGTGGTTATATAGGTAGGAATGGTGCTGTTGTCCTCGATTTTAATCCGCAGGCGGCGGATGTTCACGTCCACGATTTTCAGCTCCCCGAAGTAGTCCCGGCCCCAGACGGCGTTTAGAATGTCCTCTCTGGACATGGCTTTGCCGGGGTTATCCATAAACAGCTTCATAATGGCGTACTCAATTTGGGTCAGCTTAATGCGCTGGCCGTTTTTCTCCAGGGTGCGGTTGCGGGTGTTCAGCCGGAAGGGGCCTTGGCGCAGCTCCCCGCTGTCCTCCGGCAGCTCATCCACCGAGGCTCGGCGCACCAGGGCGTCCACCCTGGCGTTCAGCTCCGCCGGGGAGAAGGGCTTTGTCACATAGTCGTCTGCCCCGGTCATCAGGCCCGTCACCTTGTCCATCTCCTGGGCCTTGGCCGTGAGCATAATAATGCCAATGCGGGAGTCCGTGGCCCGAATGCGGCGGCAGACCTCATAGCCGTCTATGCCGGGGAGCATTACATCCAGCAGCGCCACCTTCACGTCCGGGTTCTGCTCCAAAAGCTCCAGGGCCTGCTCCCCGGTCTCCGCCTCAAGAGGCTCGTAGCCGGCCCGCTTCAGGTTAATCACCACAAAGCTCCGTATGCTGGACTCATCCTCCAAAACCAATACTTTTTTCACAATATCTTACGCCTCCTTACGCCGTCACAGGTCTCCCGCAATCCACTCCTGATAAATCAGGTTGAAATTGGCGGTTACGTCCTGCTCTGTCATATCCTCCGTCCAAAGCTGGGCGGCGTAGACCGTGGCCGTCCCCTCCCGCAGGAGGAAGCGGCCCTCCGCCTCGGCCCTGTCCAGCCGGTTCTCCCCGGTCAGGGTGTATATGGTAAGTATATCCTGCTGAGTTCCGTCCTCATCCGTCCGGGAGAAGGTGACGGCGGTCTCCCCCGCCGCCGCCTCCTGGCGGGTCACGCTCAGGCCGCTGGCCAGGGCCGTGTCCGTCAGGACAAGATACCAGCCGTCGTCATAGCTGTGATAGGTGGTCAGGGCCAGGGTGCGGCCCCCGGCGCTGTCCAAGCTGTACCAGGCCAGGGCGTCCCCGCTCTCCATAGGCAGCTCCAGGGCGCGATCCCCGTCGATGTCGGCCGCATACGCCCCGACCCGGCGCACCGTGCTGCTCTGGCCGGTGTTGGACATGGTGATGTTTTCCGCCGTCCCGTCCCGGAGGATGAACACGTCCGTCAGCAAAAGCTCCTCCCCGGCGCTGCTCTCCACGAACAGGGCGGGGGTGCCGTCGGATAAATAGGCGCTTCTGGCCCGCAGCACCTCCGTGATCCCGGCGGACAGGGCCGCCTGGCTGGAGGTAGTTCGCTCCGTCCCGTCCACTTGATAGACGGTCAGGCTGCTGTCCCCCTCATAGTCAATGCTCAGGTTCAAAAGCTCCTCCGTCCCGTCCCCGTCCAGGTCGTACACCACAAAGGCGGAGCAGTCCGCGCTCAGCACCTCCACCGGCTCCTGGCCGCTCAGGTCATAGACAGACAGAAGCCGCATATCCCCGGCGATCTGCCAGGCAATGATCAGCTCCAAAGCCCCGCCCCCGTTTAAGTCCGCGTACTCCACGCTGGACAGGGCGGAACCCTTCCCGGCGATAACGATGCAGAGATAATAGGCCCCCTCCTCGTCCAGCCGGTATATGCACACGGAGGGGGTATGATTGCTGTCCGCCAAAAAGGCCAGGGCCTCCGAGGCCCCGTCCCCGTCCAGGTCACGGAGCTGCACGGACTGGCGGTTGCTGCCGCCGGTGGGCGCGGCGTACTCGCCCCCCTCGTCAATGCGCTGGTCGATCAGCTCCTGGAGCTGAAGGTATTCCTCCTGCTGCTGGGGCAGGGAGTACAGCTCCTCCGCCTCGCTCATGCAGCCGGTACAGGCCAGGGCCAGAACGGCGGACAAAAGGAGCGCCGCCCCACGCTTTATTCCCGCTTTCATGGCACCACCTCATTCGCCGTCATAGATGTCAGATCGCTTTGCGGCCCCGTCCACCAGGCGAGCGCAAGGCGATGAAAATCACAATATAATAACGCTTCGGCATTATTATATCACAAAGGTTACGAAAAACCTAGAGAAAAGTTACAAAAGATGACAGAAAATTTCAGAAATGAGGCAAAGTTTCCGCAAAACTTGCCGCTGACTCTTGCCGGTTGGGGAAAATGGGAATATAATAGATAAACAGCAATGTCTATACGCCAAGAATTACAACAGGAGGCTATTGATAATGGATATGGAAATCACCATCCAAAGAACCGCGACCCCCAAGGAGAAGCCCCAGATCGAGGGCATCCCCTTCGGCACCTATTTCTCCGACCATATGTTCCTGATGAACTACGAGACCGGCAAGGGCTGGTATGACCCCCGCATCGTCCCCTACGGCCCGCTGTCCCTGGATCCCTCCACCATGGTGCTGCACTACGCCCAGGAGATTTTTGAGGGCCTGAAGGCCTACCGCACGGCGGACGGCAAAATCCAGCTATTCCGCCCCACGGAGAATATCGCCCGGATGAACCGCTCCGCAGAGAAAATGTGCATTCCTCCCGTGCCGGAGGACATCTATCTCAAGGCCCTGAAGACCCTGGTGGAGGTGGACAAGGACTGGGTTCCCAGTGAGCCGGACACCAGCCTGTACATCCGCCCCTTCATTATCGCGACGGACAAGCATGTAGGCGTCCACGCCTCCCACACCTATCTCTTTATGATCATCACCTGTCCGGTGGGCAGCTATTACCCGGAGGGCCTGAACCCGGTGAAAATCGCCATCGAGAGCCGGGAGGTGCGGGCCGTCCGTGGCGGCACCGGCTTTGCCAAGTGCGGCGGCAACTACGCCGCCTCCCTCCACGCCAGCGAGCTGGCCGAGTCCAAGGGCTTCAGCCAGGTGCTGTGGCTGGACGGCGTGGAGCAGAAGTACATCGAGGAGGTGGGGGCCATGAACGTCATGTTCAAAATCGACGGCAAAATCGTCACCCCCTCCCTGGCCAAGGGTACTGTTCTGCCCGGCATCACCCGCAAGAGCGCCATTCAGGTGCTGTCCGACTGGGGCTATGAGATCCAGGAGCGGGATCTGTCCGTGGACGAGCTGATCGCCGCCTGCGAGAGCGGCAAGCTGGAGGAGGCCTGGGGCGTGGGTACCGCCGCCGTGGTGTCCCCCATCGGGGAGATCATCTATCAGGACAAGGAACACGTCATCAACGGCTTCCAGATCGGCGAGCTGACCCAGAAGCTGTACGACACCATCACCGGCATCCAGTGGGGCAAGACCGCCGATCCCTACGGCTGGGTCGTTCCCGTTTGCTGATGGGCGGGCCGATTCTTCTGACCGGGGCCGCGGGCTATATCGGCTCCCACACCGCCGTGGCCCTGGCCCAGGCCGGGTATGACCTGGCCATTGTGGACAACTGCTCCAACAGCAGCCCCATCGCCGTGGAGCGGTGCCGGGAGCTGACCGGGGCGGACATCCCCTTCTTCCAGGCGGACGTGGCGGACAAGGCCGCCCTGCTGGATATCTTCCGCCGGGTAAAGCCCTCGGCGGTAATGCACTTTTCCGGGTACAAGGCGGTGGGCGAGAGCGTGGCCAAGCCCCTTTCCTATTACCGCAACAACCTGGACACCACCCTGACCCTGCTGGAGTGCATGGTGCAGGAGGGGGTAGGCCCCTTTATCTTCTCCTCCTCCGCCACGGTGTACGGGGCCAACGCCACGGTTCCCTATCGGGAGAGCGACCCGGTGGGGGGCTGCACCAACCCCTACGGCTGGACAAAGCTGATGATAGAGCAGATCGCCAGGGACACGGCGGCGGCCAACCCGAATATGAGCGTGGTGCTGCTGCGGTACTTTAACCCGGTGGGCGCCCACGAGAGCGGTCGCATTGGGGAAAACCCCGCCGGTATTCCCAACAACCTAATGCCCTACATCACCCAGGTGGCGGTGGGCAAGCTGGATCACCTGAACATCTTCGGCAGCGACTACGACACCCCGGACGGCACCGGCGTGCGGGACTATATCCACGTCATGGATCTGGCCCAGGGCCATGTGGCGGCGCTGGACTACGCCATGAAGCACACCGGCACGGAGGTGTTTAACCTGGGTACCGGCAAGGGCGTCAGCGTATTGGAGCTGGTAAACGCCTTCCAGTCCGTCAACAACGTGTCCGTCCCCTATGAATTTGCCCCCCGCCGGGCAGGCGACCTGGCCTCCGTCTGGGCCGACCCCACCAAGGCCAAGGAGCTTCTGGGCTGGACGGCGGAAAAGACCGTAGAGGACATGGTGGCCGACTCCTGGCGCTGGCAAAAGAATAATCCAGATGGATATGTCTGACCTACGGCGAACTCATTTATAGAAAATTTACAAATAATTCACGATTGAACTCCGGCCAGTCGGTATACTGACTTTGTTACGGCAAAAACGCCTTTGAATTGGGAGGAGACGTTTATGAAAAAGACCTGCATTGTCTGTATACTGCTGGCCCTTGCTTTGCTTATGATCGCCGGCTGCACCCCCGCCGGGGATGTTCAGGAGGGGACGGAGACCGCCGCCGCCACCCCGGACGGGGACAGGCCCGGCACCCCTCACGCCCTGTCCGGCACCATCGTTGTCCGGGGCTTTGAGTGGGGGCCGGGAGTAAACCGGGTTATATTCACCTTCGACCAGGAGATAGACGGCGTATTCACAGAGGGCGCGGCCATTACCACCTCTCACTTTGAGCGGGAGGTGACGAACGTCTATCTGTCCGACGAGCTGGGAAACGCCGTGTCCGGCGCCTCCTGCTATGTGACGGTGGAGATGGTGACGAATTTCGACGCCACCGGCTCCCCCTTCGAGACGGATATGTCCACGGAACACAGCGTCTGGGCGGATGAGCATATCGTGACGGCCAGCTTTACCGTGTGGGCCTCCGGCAGCTATTTTACCATTCAGTTTGAGGACGACTGCATTGACAACCGCGTCTGCCCGGAGCTGGAGCGTTTCACCCTGCGGGACAGCTACACCGGGGACTATGAAAACCCCCTGACCGGCGAGACGGAGACCCTTACCCTGAATTACGCCGCCTATGAGCCGGACAGTCTGACAAGCTGGGACAAAAACCCCCTGATCATCTGGCTCCATGGCCGGGGCGAGGGGGGCGACGACATTGAGCGGGCCATTTTGGGAAATGAGGTCTCCGCCCTGACGGAGACGGAGATTCAGTCCTATTTCACCTCCGGCGACCAGACCGGGGCCTATGTGCTGGTGGTGCAGTGTCCCACCTACTGGCTGGACGGAGGCGACGGCACCGAGAGCCGGGGGGGCGTATCCAGCCGGTATACGGAAATTCTCATGGACACCATCCAGGCGTACATAGACCAAAATTCCGACGTGGACACCAGCCGCATCTATATTATGGGAGCCTCCAACGGGGGGTATATGACCCTGGAAATGCTGATAAACTACCCGGACTACTTCGCCGCCGCCGTCCCGTGCAGCGAGGTATACGCTTACTATGTCTATGCCAGGGACGATCTGGGGCAGTACCGCACATTTTACAGTCAGTATATCAAGACAAATGAAATATATCTTACGGAGGACAAGATCCAGGCCCTGTGCCAGACGCCCATCTGGTTCGTTCAGGCTATAACGGACACCCTGGTTCCCGCCAACGAGTACACCATCCCCACCTATCAGGCGCTGCTCCAGGCCGGGGCGGAAAACTGCTGGTGCAGCATGTACTTCGATGTGGCGGGAACGGAAAGCTCCAACACCCAGTATTTGGGTCACTGGTCCTGGGTTTATCTGTTCAACAACCAGGTGTCCCTTGTGCAGGAGCGGGACGAGATTCTGAATGCGGAGGACGATTTCTTCAGCGGCTTCCGCCCCGATCCAAACGGCGGCACAGCGACTGTCACCGATGGGGACGGCAGCGCCTATGGAAGCATTTTTGCCTGGCTGAATGACCAGAGCCTATAATTGGAGAGATATTTATGAAAAAAGTGACCTATTTCCACATGGACACCTGCCCTTACTGCATCCAGGCGGATCAGGTAATCCGGGAGCTGATAACGGAGCATCCCGCCTGGGCCGCCGTGGAGTTTGAGAAAATAGACGAGACCGTCCACCCGGAGATCGCGGACAAATATGACTACTACGCGAACCCCTGTATGTTCATCGGGGCGGAAAAGCTGTACGAATCTCATCTTTTTGAGACAAAAGAGGAATGCCGCACCCATGTAGAGGCGGTGTTCCGCCGCGCTATGGAGGAATAACGCTATGCCCTCTGTTACGCTGACAGCCAAACACAACCCAAAGCCCGCCAAAATGCCCAAGCCCGCGCCTGCCAAAATGGACGGGATTGTGGACTATGTGCGGTGGCTGGGCCGGTTTACCTTCTCCGAGCTGCCCCTGTGCGAGGCGGACGTGTTCGTTTTATGCGTTATCGCCTATTACGACCTGAAGCCCGTCCTCCGCAGCCACGGGGCGGAGAACCTGCGGGTGCGGGACTGCCGGGAGCAGCTCCTGTCCGGGGAAGTGTCCATCCAGATCACCGGCGGAGACATGGGAAACGGGGCCATCTTCTTGGCTGCGACAGAGTCCGTCCGCTTCGGGGAGCTTCTCATCACCGATTATTCCGACATTTTTGAACCCGCCGTTCCCCTTCAGTTTACGGCCCTGACCTTCCACTACCGGGATTCCTTTTCCTTTATCGCCTACCGGGGTACGGACGAGACCATCGCCGGGTGGAAGGAGGACTGTATGCTCAGCTTCACGGTGACAGAGGCCCAGCGCATGGCGGCGGAATACGCCCAGCAGGTCATTCAGCCCGGCAGACGGTATTCCATGGCCGGACACTCCAAGGGAGGGAACCTGGTGCTTTACGCCGCCTGTATGCTGCCCCCCGCGGCCTGGGAACAGGTGGAGCGGGTTTATATCCTGGACGGCCCCGGCTTCTGCCCGGAGGTATTGGATCAGGCCCTGATTCGGCGGGTTGACCCCAAATGCACCCGCATCATCCCCCAGTTCGACGTGGTGGGGAAGCTCTTCGAGCCGCAGATTTCGGACACCCGCATCGTCCGCTCCTCCGCCAAGGGGATATTGTAGCACAGCCTGGCCACCTGGGGCATCGAATACGGCGGCCTGGCCCTGGCGGAGCGGAATGATCGGCGCAGCCAGGCCCTGTCGGAAATCCTCAACCGCTGGATAGAATCGGTGGAGCAGGACAAGCGCAAGGCCATGATAGATGATCTGTTCGACGCCCTGGCCGCCGGAGGAGCCGTCACCCTCAACGAGATCGCCAGCGGCCCCCACAGCTTTGAGGCCGTGCTGGCCAAAATGTACCACGCCAGCCCCGACACCAAAAAGGCCATGAAGGAGCTGAGCGCTCAGGCCCGGGCCGTCCTGTTCCGCCACCACCAGGGCGGCGCTGTGGCCGAGGGCTGAACAGCCCGGCCATAAAGCTCCATCATTCCAGCCCCCGGCAGCGGGCCTGCAGGCCCGCTGCCGGGGGCTGTTTGCTTTGCAGGAAAAAATTATGGAAGTTTTCTAAAAATCTATTGACATAGTGGGAAAAAGGTGTATAATAGGTTTATCTCAAAAAACATAGTAAACTTATAAGTAAATAGGAGAATAAAACAATGGCTAACGTACACAAATCACTGACCGAGCTGATCGGCGGCACGCCGCTGCTGGAGCTGACAAATCTGGAAAAGAAATACGACCTGAAGGCCACTATCCTTGGAAAGCTGGAGTACTTTAACCCCGCCGGTTCCGTGAAGGATCGTATCGCTAAGGCCATGATTGAGAAGGCCGAAGCGGAGGGCAAGCTGGTACCCGGCTCCGTCATCGTGGAGCCGACCTCCGGCAACACGGGCATTGGCCTTGCCGCCGTGGCCGCCGCCAAGGGTTATCGTATTATTCTCACCATGCCGGAAACAATGAGCGTGGAGCGCCGGAACCTGCTGAAGGCCTACGGCGCGGAGCTGGTGCTGACCGAAGGCGCCAAGGGCATGAAGGGGGCCATCGCCAAGGCGGATGAAATTGCCGCCGAGACGCCCAACAGCTTCATCCCCGGCCAGTTTGTGAACCCCGCGAACCCCGCAATTCACAAGGCCACCACCGGCCCGGAGATTTACCAGGACACGGACGGCAAGGTGGACATCTTTGTGGCTGGCGTCGGCACCGGCGGCACCATCACCGGCGTGGGCGAGTATCTGAAGGAGCAGAACCCGGCTGTTAAGGTGGTGGCTGTGGAGCCTGCCGGTTCCCCGGTGCTGTCCAAGGGCGTGGCCGGAAGCCACAAAATTCAGGGAATCGGCGCCGGCTTTGTGCCGGATGTGCTGAACACCGCCGTCTATGACGAAATCATCCCTGTGGAGAACGATGACGCTTTCGCCCTGGGCCGGGAGATTGGCCGCACCGAGGGCGTGCTGGTGGGCATCTCCGCCGGCGCCGCCGTCTGGGCCGCCCTGGAGCTTGCCAAGCGCCCGGAAAACGAGGGCAAAACCATCGTAGCCCTGCTGCCCGACACGGGAGACAGATACCTCTCCACCCCCATGTTCCAGGATTAAACTTCCATGAATTGCTTCCAATCCTTATAACCTGCATTTTTGGTTCCCTCCTAAAAAGCCGGCGGCCCAGGCATCACACCTGGGCCGCCGGTGATTTTTCTCCTATATTGTGAATGTGACCAAGCGGCGCGGTCAATTTTTGTGAAAAAAGCTGCACACCAGGGGATTGACAAACTGAGAAAAAGCTAATAGAATAATTATAT
>JAJQFY010000122.1 GCA_021200935.1 Oscillospiraceae bacterium | reverse complement strand
CTCTCCTGCCTGATAGGACTGTACTGCCGCTTTCTTCAATTCAGCACTGTATTTCCTGTTCTTATGACTGCTTTTTTCCATAATAAATAGTCCCCTTAGCGTAGCCTCGAATTTTGCTTTTTCGAGTGTCTACTCTAGGGGGACTATATCAGAACAGTCTGCGGTGCGCCTCTTTACTTTTCCTGCCGGACAATCGCCTTCATCGGGCATTTCGCGGCGCACAGGCCGCAGCGGGTGCAGTAGGGCTGGCGAATCTTGAAGGGCGGCGCGCCGCCGGATATGCAGCCCTCCCGGCATACGCGTGTGCAGGTGCCGCAGGCGACGCAGCGGTCGGTGATATAATAGGACACGGGGGACAGTGCCATGGGGAACACCTCCTTTGTACTGCAAGTATACCGTGCGAAACAGGGATTGTAAAGCAAAAACAGATTTGACATCTGCCGCCCCAGGCTATAGAATGGGGAAAAACGATAAACGAGAGGTGTTTTCTATGGACAGGATCATCCGGGCCACCGCCGGAAATGATTTTATAAAAATGTCGGTCATCGACGCCAGGGACACGGTGCAGCGGGCCAGGGAGATTCACGGCTGCACTCCCACGGCGGCTGCGGCTTTGGGGCGGACGCTGTGCGCCGCGTCCCTTTTGGGCAACATGATGAAGGAGGATAACGGTAGCGTCACCGTGCGGGTAAACGGCGGCGGCCCTGCCGGGACGGTTATCGCCGTCTCAGACAGCCAGGGGAATGTCCGGGGCTATATGGATAATCCCGCTGTCAGCCTGCCTCTGCGGCAGGATGAAAAGCTGGACGTTGGCGGCGCGGTAGGCCGGGATGGGATGTTTACCGTCAGCCGGGACATCGGTCTGCGGGAGTCCTATGTGGGATCCACCGCGCTGGTCAGCGGGGAGATCGCGGAGGATCTCACCGCCTATCTGCTGGAGAGCGAGCAGATTCCCTCCGCCAGCGGCCTGGGTGTGCTGGTAGACCGGGACACATCTGTTAAGGCCGCCGGTGGGTTCATCGTTCAGCTTATGCCCGGCGCGGATGAAAAGCTCATCGACCTGCTGGAGGAAAACATTTTTATGATGGATCAGCTCACCACCATCCTGGACGAGGACGGGGCGGAGACCCTGTTCGACCAGGTTTTGAAGGGGCTGGACTATCAGATCGTCAGCCAGGAGCCAATCGCCTACCGCTGCGGATGCAGCCGGGAGCGGCTGGGGGAGGTTCTCTCCTGCGTAGACCATGCCGAGCTGGCGGATATGGCCGCCCAGGGCCAGGACACAGAGATTCGCTGCGATTTCTGCGGAAAGCAGTATATTTTCACCCCGGAGGATATTCAAGCCATGATGGAGGGGTAAAAACCGAATACCAAAAAGGATAATCCCGCACAGCTCGCGTCAATAGGCGCAGGCGGCGCGGGATTTTTGTTAGAGACAGAAATAAATTGGTAAAAAGATATAAAAAAGCTCTGCGTGAAATCGTGTTGTTTGTGCCAAATTTGTGTTGTTTGTGCCGTGACGATTGCATCCTGGGGAAAAATTCTGTAAAATATAAAATCATTTATTATCGAGCAAGGGCGGGAAAACAAGGCGGCTGCGGGAAAAGGCAGCTTGCCTGGCCGCAAACCGTGAAATCTGCCGGGGCGCATCCCGTTCCGGCAATTTTAATAAAATTCAAAAGGAGCGAACAGAAATGAAGAAGCTATTGGCACTCATCCTTATGGTGTGCATGGTGCTTTCCCTCTGCACCGTGGCTTTCGCCAGCGGCGAGGCATCTGCGGAGAGCGAAGCCGTCTATTACACCACGGAGGACATGGAGCCGTCCAGCTATGCCTATCAGGTGTCCGACACAGGCCGTCAGTCCAAGGACGCGGGCCATGTCTACATCGGCTACGACATAGAGGACGGCGAGCTGGTGGCGGAGGAATCCGCCTGGACGGAGGAGGACGCCGTGTCCTTCACCGCAGACGGGGAATATGACGCCGTCATCGACATGGACGTGGAGGTGGAGGGCGCCGGGTTTACCTCTGTGCGTTCCACGGGGGACAGCACGGTGTACATCACCGGCGACTATTACATCCACGATGACACGGACGGCTATTACGCCTCTGACTTCACCGGCACCGGCGTGTCCTTTATCTCCAACCTGGGCAGCCATATGGTCATTGAGGACGTGAATTTCACCTCCGAGGGCTTTGTGCGGGCGTTCGCCATGTGCTATGGCACAAAAATGAGCATGAGCGGCTCCGCCGACGCGGTCTCCACGGTGCTGGATATCCGCAACTCCACCGTCACCACCTATGGCAAATACGCCTTTGACGCCTGGGAGGGCTATACCTCCAGCGCGGACACCTCCATCATGATCACCCCGCCCTATGTGCTGGGCATTTATGGCGGCATCCGCACCATTAACGTCCTGGGTACCCGGTCAACCCTTATCATTGAGGGTTCCAGCCTGGCCTCCGGCGGGTGGGGCGTTCTGTCCTCCGACGGATGCGACACCCCCTATTTCTGGATCATCGACACCACCCTTTCCGCCATCCCGGAGAGCGAGGGCGGCATGAACAGCGGCTGGGCCATCTTCGGCTATGACGAGGACGCCTATGGCTCTGCGTATGGCTCCTATCTCATCGGCGACGCCCAGGAGTATTTCTACGGCGTGAACTTTGAGGGCCTGACCTACTGCTCCATCCTGACCGGCGGCGACGCCTTCATCGACAGCATCCACGCCGGGGATGAGATTGACCTGCTGGACGCCGCCACGGACGAGGTCATCCGCACCTATACGGCGGAGGAGGACGTCATCTCCCATGTGAACACCGTGTTCGGCTGGATGGCCCACAACGAGGGCACCATCACCGTGGGCGACGTGGTCGTCACCCCGGCGGAATGTGTGTTCCTGTATAAGAGCGCGGACGTGGCCTTTACCCTGGACGGCACCACCGCCCAGCCCGGCAACGGCATCCTTCTGCAAATGATGGACAACGACGACAACGGCTTCTCCACCTATCAGACCGAGGCCGCCGGTGTCCAGACCGAGGCCGCCAGCATGAACGTGTCCTATGCCTTCACCACGGACACCGCCGTGCAGGAGGGCAAGACCTATTACCAGCGCGTGGACGAGGACACCTATGTGGAGGTGGAAAATCCCGCCGACGAGGGGACTGTGGATTACTATGAAAAGACCTACAGCGGCAACAACGTGACCCTCGACCTGCTGAACAACGATTATGAGGGCGACATCTGGAACGCCACCGGCTATTACAGCGAAAACGGCGACGTGCTGACCGTCACCCTGACCGACGCCGCCCTGACGGGCCGCATCTGCCTTTCCACCGCGCCTCATGCTATTTCCCTGGAGGGCCGGGACGTGGAGGAGGTCATAGCCGCCATCGATGCGGCCAATGCCGATAACGCCGCCATCGTCTATGGCGATTCCGACGGCCTGGATCCCATCGAGTATGAGTTCCTGGATGCGGACGGCAGCGTCTGCGAACAGGAGGACGCCGCTTATATCCACTTTACCAAGTGGAGCGTGAACCAGTATTATCTGCTGGGCCATGTGGAGAACTTCGTGAACGTGAACGGCGCGGCGAACATCAATGTCATCGTGTCTGAGGGCAGCACCTGGACTGTCACCGAGGAGAGCGTCATCAGCTATCTGAAGGCGGAGGGCGACGTCTACGGCACCCTGACGGAGAATGACGACGGCACCATCACCCTGATGCCCGGCGACGAGCTGATCCCTGCCGGGGAATACGGCGTGCAGGCTGTGGTCGGTTCCGCCTCCAGCTCCAGCGCCTCCGGCGAAGCCAGCGGCGAGGCGTCTGGTGAGGCGTCCGGCGAAGCATCGTAAGGAGAGAGTATGGCTTCCTCAATCGAGTTTTTTCCCGGCTGGGGAAGCCGCATTTACTCAGTTTATCATTTATTATCATTTAATTTTTCAGGAGGAATCACATGAAGAAAACACTATCTGTCATCCTGGCCCTGGCGCTGGCGGTATGCCTGTGCGTCCCGGCCTTTGCCAGCGGGGAAGCCAGCGGCGAGGCATCCGCCGTGGAGGCGGTCATCACCGTTGCCGACGGCGCGGCCACCCTGAACGAGGATTACCTCGCGGAGCATGAGATCGAAATGAGCTACGACGCCCTGGACGATTCCGGCGTGGACGGCCTGGTGCTGGATACCAGCGATATGCTGGTCTCCGCCGTGGCGGTCAGCGGGGAGGATTCCGTGTTCACCATCTCCAACGCGGAGATCCACCTGGGCGTGAACGAGGAGACCGCCTATGTGGCCAGCAGCACCACCGCAGGCAGCGGCGCGCTGGTCAGCAGCGGCACCCTTTACATCACGGACAGCACCATCACCGTGGACGGCGGGGCCAACGGCGCGGAGGGCGGCCACTATGCGGTGGAGGCCTACAGCACCGGCACCCTGGTGGTGAACAACTCCTCCATGATCCAGACCGGGCGCGGCGGCGCGGACGGCCTGACGGATGAGAGCAACGAGCCTGGCTCCAACAACGGCCTGCTGATCGCCGGGTATGCCCGTTCCAGTATGTCCATCGGCGCGTCTCAGACCTATTATTATAACTCCTATGTGGAGACCGAGGGCTGGGCCGCCATGTCCACCGACTCCGCCAGCGGCGGCGGCCTGGACTTCTATTCCTATAATTCCGAGGCCTATGCCGTCTCCGGCGGCTATGGCATTTACGCCGACTCAAGCTGCCGTGACTGGCTGTATGCCACCACCCTGCGGGGCGCGGAGCATGGGGTCATCATCTCCAATAACGGCGCTGTCCATGTATACAGCGGCGCTTCCGCCACCGAGGAGGACGCGCTGGCCTATTATCCCGAGGATGGGGAGCTGACCGACGCCGGGAGCCTTATCGAGGCCGGGCGCAACTGCTTCTATATCCACTCTCCGGGTACCGGCTCCGCCTTCGGCCAGCAGGCAGTGGTGGAGGTTATGGATTCCACCCTCCGCACCTCTGAGGAGCTGAACGACCAGCAGACCCTGGTGGATTACGCCGAGAAGTACAGCCAGGGCGTGGCGGATTATCTGGACTTCATCCGCGGCTCCATCATCCTTGTCAAGTCCCACTCCGCGGACATCGACCTGACCAACGTGGAGATCGACAGCTATTCCAACACCATTCTTATGACCGCCCTGAACGCGGACAGCTCCAGCCGGTATCTCTATACCGACAAGGAGGACACCGCCACCAGCCTGACCATGACCGACATGGACGTGACCGGCGACGTGAAGAACTATGACTATCAGCGCAATGTGGAGATCCTGCTGGACAACACCAGTTGGAACGGCGCGTCCCTTGTGTGGGATGCGGAGGACTGGAATGCCTATTGGGATTACGCGGAGGGCATGGACAGCGTCTACTGGTGCAGCCTGGACGCGGAGACCTATAACGTGGCCCACCACGGCACGGCCCTGACCCTGGAGAACGGCTCCGTCTGGACAGTCAGCGCCGAGTCCCAGCTTGACAGCCTGACCATCAGCGCCGACAGCCAGGTCATCTATGGCACGGCCACTGTGGACGGCGAGGCCGTCACCCTGGAGGCTGGGCAGACCTACGAGGGCGAGATTGTCATCACCGCCGCCGAGGGCGCTTCCGCTGAAGCCGCCGAAACCGGCGCGGACAGCGTGGAGGCGGCCTATGTGGAGTATATCCATGAGTGGCTCCTGGCGGAGCTGGAGGCCAACTCCACTCTCACCGAGGATCAGGTGGAGAACGAGTTCATGCCCCTCATCGAGGCCGGTGATTACACCACCTTCCCGGCGGAAATGCTCTATGGCGGGATGCTGGAATCCGGCACCGCCATGACCTTCGAGGAATTTGCGGCCCAGTACTGATACTGCCTACAGCGTCCAACAGCCAAAACAGCAGGCGGGTGCATCCAATTCAGGGTGCGCCCGCCTTTTGCGTCTTATAAAAAAGGTAAAAGAGATGTAAGGAAGAATAAAAAAGTTGCCGGAAAGGTTTGACAATTCAATTAGGAGGGATTATAATACCTTTAACAGTGCGATTGGAAGTTCAATCAAATATCAATATGCCATTAGGAGGAAAAAACGTGAAAAAACATATGCAAAAGCATCTGCTTGTGCTGTTGGCGGCGGTCATGCTGCTGTCCTGCGTCTCCGTGGCGGCCATGGCGGAGGAGACCGCTACTGTCACCGTGGCTGTGGATGGTACATACGCTTCCCCGGATGTGAGCGAGGTGCTGGACTATATCAACGCTAAGCGCTCCGAAGCCTATACGTTAGGATATGTGGACAGATATGTAGAAGTGACCTGGGATTCCAGTCTGGAAGAAATTGCCCAGCTTCGGGCGGCGGAGGCTGCTTTGAGCTTCAGTCACACACGGCCCAATGGCGGCACCTGCTTTACGGCGCTGGCGTCCGATGGAACACAGACCTGGGTGGAGAACCTGGCTACGGCCAATATGCTGTACTCTCTTGAAATGTTTTATCAAGAAATTAATGACTATGATCCAGAGACTTACGATGCCAGTACGGATTATAGCTCGGTCGGACATTATCTTAATATGATCAATCCCAGCTACAACAGTGTGGGAATGGGTACTTTTACGTCTTCTAGTGGCGTTACCCGCACGGCTATGGAGTTTGGTTATGATGGCGATAGCGCTACCACCGGCGTCAGCGGCAGCACTACTGTGAACGTAAAGGTTGCCGCCTCGGCGCTGACGGTCTCCGGCACATCTGCCTTGACGGTGGGCGAAGACGCCACCCTGGCCGTGACGGCCACCTACAGCGGCACAGAGTACAGCGTGGTGGATGAAATCACCTGGAACAGCTCCGATCCCGCTGTGGCTACTGTGGATGAAAACGGCATCGTCACCGCTGTCAGCGCGGGCAGCGCCACCATCACCGCCACGGTGGATACCCTGTCCAGCACGCTGGGTGTCACCGTCACAGAGGCTGCGGCGGTCAGCACGAATACCCCCGACCCCACGGAGCCTGCAACCACGGACGAACCTACGACCACGGAGGAACCCACAACCACCGAGGAGCCTACAACCACTGAGGAACCCACGGCTACCGAGGAGCCTACAGCTACCGCAGAGCCTACCGCCACCGCCCAGCCCGTCACCACGGACAGCGGCAGTTCTTCCGGCAGCGGCAGCGGCAGTTCCTCTGGCAGTGGCAGCAGCAGCTCCTCTGGCAGTGGCAGCAGCGGCAGTTCCTCCGGCAGCAACACTGCCACGGCTCCGGCCACCGGGGACGAAAGCAATGTTGCCCTTTGGGCCGTCCTGTTCGTCGGCCTGGCCCTGTGCGCCGTTCTGGTCGGTGTTGTCTGCGTGAAAAAGAGCAAGCATAACAGCTAAATCTAAATAGAGTATTGCATCCATAGAAAGCGTTCGGCTGTCCTGGCCGGGCGCTTTCTTTTTGTGTGTCTGGGGAAAATTCAAAACAACGGTTGACATAGTATATAAAATTTAGTAAAATAGTTTTTAAAACCAGGAGGCAAAGGAAAGACCCAAAGAGCGGCGGGGAATAAAATGGTAAAACAGGGTGTTTCCCGCCGATTTGTGAATTGAAAAAATTTTTCTATCCCGGTTTTCGCTTGACGTTCCGTTGAAAAAAAGCGGCTACAATAGGATTAACAAAGAATAGGAATGGAGAGGAGCGTTTCCATGAACATTCTCTATTGTGGAGATAAAAACATACAGGAGGGGCTGCTGCTGTCGGTGCTGTCCCTGCGCCGGACGGTGGGGGAGGCGCTGCACGTCTATGTTTTGACCATGGGGCATCAGGAAGGGGAGAAGACCTATCTTCCCGTGACCGACCAGGCCGTGGCCTTTTTGGATGTGCAGCTCAAGGCGGCCAATCAGGACAGCTTTGTGAAAAAGCTGGATATAACTGACCTTTTCACTGCCGACACGCCGGAGGCGAATCTTGGCACCCGCTTCACGGCGGGGTGTATGCTCCGGCTGTATGCCGACCTGGTGCCGGAGCTGCCGGACAGGGTGCTGTATCTTGACTACGACGTCATATGCCGCCGGGACTGCACAGCCTTCTACGCCCAGGACTTGACCTATCCCGCGAAAAAAGGCGGCGCCGGGCAGGAGGGCCTTGAGTACGAGCTGGCCGGGGTGCTGGATTATTATGGCCGCTTCTTCTTCCGCAACCGCCCGCTGCATATGGACTATCTCAATTCCGGCGTGCTGCTGCTGAATCTGAAGGAGATCCGCAAGACCGGCCTTTTTGAAAAATGCCGCGCCCGCTGCCGGGAGAAGGAAATGTTCATGCCCGACCAGTCCGCCATCAACAAGCTGTGCGTGCGGAAGAAAATATGCCCCCGCCGCTTCAACGAGCAGCGGATTTTGCGGGACGACACAGTGCTTCAGCACTTCACCACCAACTTCCGCTTCTTCCCCTGGTTCCACGCCCTTTGCGTCAAGCCCTGGCAGGTGGAGCAGGTGCATGAGAAGCTGAAGCTCCACGAATATGACGACCTGTTGCAGGAATTTACCCAATTAAAACCGCAGCTTTTTTAAGCAGAGAGGACACCTAATATGACCCAGGAAAAACCTGTTATCCCAATCTTTTTCACCATCGACAACGGCTATGCCCCCTGCCTGGGGGTGGCGTTGGATTCCATGAAGGCCAACGCCTCCCGCGACTATGTGTACCGTGTCCATATCCTCCACCAGGAGCTGACGGAGGAGAACATGGAAAAGCTGTCCTCCATCGGGGAGGACTGGTTCCAGATTCTGTTTGAGGAGATGAAGGAGGGGCTGGAGAGCATCACCGACCGCAAAGAGAACCACCTGCGGTGCGACTACTTCACCATGACCATCTACTTCCGCCTGTTCATACCAGAGATGTTCCCGGAATATGATAAGGGCATCTACATCGACAGCGACATTGTGGTGCCGGGGGATATCTCCCGCCTGTACAACATCGAGCTGGGGGACAATCTGGTGGGGGCCTGCCCGGATCATTCCGTGTCGGAGATCCCGGAGTTTGCCCATTATTTCGAGGAATCCATCGGCGTGAACCGCTATCAGTACATAAATTCCGGCATATTGCTGATGAATCTGGCGGAAATGCGGAAGTGCCATATGACGGAGCATTTCCTCCATCTGCTGAACACCTATCATTTCGACAGCATTGCCCCCGACCAGGATTACCTCAACGCCATGTGCCTTGGGCGCATTCATTTCCTGGAGGAGGAATGGGATGCCATGCCCAACAAGCAGAAGGAGCCTATGGCCAATCCCAGCCTGATACACTATAACCTGTTCGACAAGCCCTGGTGCTATGACGATGTGCAGTATGAGAACTATTTCTGGCAGTACGCCAGGGAAAACATCTACTATCAGGAGCTTTTGGAGATAAAGCGGAATTATTCCGACGAGCAGAAGGAATCCGACACAAAATGCCTGCAAAATATGCTGGAAAACGCCATGCGGATTCCCAATAACCCTGTCACCTTTAAAAAGATACACGAAAGTGAAGGAACGATACGTTTATGATCTTTGGGGGAGAGAAGGATCAGGTCATTGAAAATATCCGCGCCGCCGCAGGCCGGGGGGATTTCCACGCCAAGGTGGAGGTGGACGACCCAGACCTGACGGAGGAGCAGAAATCCGCGCTGGTGCGGGCATTTTGGGAGAAACGGGAGCGGCCCCGGTACAGCGTCTGCAATGGAATAGCGCGGGTCATAGAGAACACGGCGGCGAAGCTGGTGAACGGCTCCACCCAAATAGAGGGGCTGGAAAACCTGAAGGGCATCACCGGCGGCGCGGTCATCACCAGCAACCACTTTAACCCGGTGGACAACACCGCCGTTTTCACCATGGTGAAGAAAACCGGGCGGAAACGGCTTTTCATCGTGAGCCAGGAGAGCAACCTGGCCATGACCGGGCTTTTCGGCTTTCTGATGAACTACGCGGACACTGTCCCCATGACCACCGACCCGGACTATCTGGCGGGGACATTCCTGAAAAGGCTGGCCGCCCTGCTGGACGGGGGCAATTGGGTGCTGATATACCCGGAGCAGGAGATGTGGTTTAATTACCGCAAGCCCCGCCCGCTCAAGCGGGGAGCCTATTACTATGCCGCTAAGTGCGGCGTGCCGGTGGTGTCCTGCTTTGTGGAGATCATCGACCTGCCGGAGAAGGAGAAGAACCGGGACGATTTCCGCCAGGTGCGGTATGTGGTTCATGTGCTGCCGCCGGTCTACCCTCAGGAGGGAAAGAACGTGCGGCAGAACAGCATTGCCATGATGGAAAAGGATTATGAGCAGAAGCGGGCCGCCTATGAGAAAGCCTACGGCAAGCCCCTGACCTACGAGTTCGAGGACAGCGACATTGCCGGGTGGATTCCGGCGGCGGCCAGATAGAAAGAGGGAATTTCAGATTATGCAGCCCAGGGACGAGGATTTGAGGCTTGGGATAGACGTTGGCTCCACCACGGTAAAGCTGGCCGTGGCGGAGGGCGGGAGCGGGAAAATGCTCTATTCCTGCTATTACCGCCACAACGCCCGCCAGGCAGAGACAGTGGAGCAGCTTTTGGGCCTGCTGGAGGAGCAGTTTCCCGGCAGGCGCTTTCGGGCGGCGGTGTGCGGCTCCGGCGGCAAGCCGGTGGCGGAGCGCCTTGGCGTCCATTACATACAGGAGGTGGTGGCAAACGCCGCCGCCGTAAGCACTTGGTATCCCCAGGCCCGCACCGCTATCGAGCTGGGCGGCCAGGACGCCAAGATTATTTTTTTCCACCTTGACGAAAAAACGGAGAAGCTGGTAGCCTCCGATATGCGTATGAACGGGAGCTGCGCCGGAGGCACCGGGGCCTTTATCGACGAGATCGCGAAGCTGCTGAACATCGAGACCACGGAGTTTGAGTCTCTGGCGGCCAAGGGAACCACGGTTTTCGATATATCGGGCCGGTGCGGGGTCTTTGCCAAAACGGACATCCAGCCCCTGCTGATTCAGGGGGCCTCCCATGAGGACGTGGCCCTCTCGGTCTTTCACGCCATTGCGAGGCAGACCATCGGCGGCCTGGCCCAGGGCCTTGAGATCGCCCCGCCGGTGGTGTTCGAGGGCGGGCCGCTCACCTTTAACCCCACCCTGATCCGGGTCTTTGGGGAGCGGCTTCAGCTCACGCCGGAGCAGGTCATCATCCCGGAACACCCGGAAACCATTGTGGCCTTCGGCACCGCCATCGCCATTGACCGCATTTTCGCCCCCACAGACGACGAGTGCGCCATGCTGACCGTCGGGGAGCTGCGGGAGCGGCTGCAAAGCACGGCGGCCACGGCCTCTGTCGTCAGCCACACAGCGGAGCCGTTTTTTAAATCCGCCCAGGAGCGGGACGCCTTTATGGCCCGCCATGACCGGGAGCTGCTGCCGGTGCAGGAGCCAACCGGCCAGGGGCCGTTACAGGTGTACCTTGGCATCGACTCCGGCAGCACTACCTCCAAGCTGGTGCTGCTGGACGAGGACGAGCGGGTCATTGACCGCTTTTACGCCAATAACAATGGGGAACCCCTGCGGGTGATCAAGGAGGGCCTGCTGGCCCTGGCGGATAAATACCAGGCCATGGGCCGTCCCCTGGAAATTCTGGGCCTTGGCACCACGGGCTATGGGGAAAAGCTCTTTGCCCGCGCCCTGGGGGCGGATTACCATGTGGTGGAGACCGTGGCCCACGCCAAGGGCTGCTTGCAGTATTTCCCAGACGCCACCTTCCTGCTGGACATCGGCGGCCAGGACATGAAGGCCATCTGGCTGAACGACGGCATTATCACAAACATCATGCTGAACGAGGCCTGCTCCTCCGGCTGCGGGTCGTTTTTGGAAAACTTTGCCTCCAACCTGGGGATGTCGGTGGAGGAGATCGCCGCCGCAGCCTTCTGCTCGGAAAACCCCGCCTCCCTGGGGAGCCGCTGCACCGTGTTTATG
>JAJQFY010000202.1 GCA_021200935.1 Oscillospiraceae bacterium | reverse complement strand
GTGGAGGGCCAGGGGGGCGAGCTGGAGATCGGCTTTAACAACTCCTATCTTTTGGACGCCCTGCGGGCGGCCCCGGCGGACAAGATCCGGCTGTGCTTCAATAACGCCGCCTCCCCCTGCGTCATCGTTCCGACGGACGGAACAGAGAGCTTTTTCTACATGATACTTCCCGTACGCTTAAAAGCGGGTGTATAAAAATCTTCCGCGAAGCTTCTAAGCATAAAATTTTGTTATGAAAGTAGACAAAATCGCCCTCTCCGGGTTTCGGAACTATGACGAGGAGGCGGTGGAGCTTGGCCCCGGCGTCAATGTGATTTGGGGCAGAAACGCCCAGGGAAAGACCAATCTTTTAGAGGCAGTGTATCTTCTCACCGGGGCCCACAGCTTCCGCACAAGGTTTGACCGGGAGCTGATCGGGCGGGGCTGCGACTGGGCCAGTATTCTGGCGGAGGTGGATTCCGGCGGGAGAAGCCAGACCATACGGCTGCTGTTCCGCCCCGGTCAGCGGCGGCAGGTGATGGTAAACGGCTCCCGGCGCACCTCCGGCGCCCTGGCGGGTCTTATGACGGCGGTGCTGTTCTCCCCGGAGGATCTCTACCTCATCAAGGACGGCTCCGCCGCCAGGCGGCGGCTGATGGATACCGCCATCAGCCAGCTTCGGCCCGGCTATGGGGGGATATTGTCAGATTTTAACCGCCTGTATGAAAACAAGACCCGGATCTTAAAGGACTGGCGGGAAAAGCCCAGCCTTTTGGACACTCTGGACGAGTTTTCCGACGGTCTTGCCAAATGCTCCGCCCGGATGATACGCTACCGGGCCTCCTTTACGGACAGGCTGGCCAAGGCCGCAGACCCTATCCACCGGGACTTTTCCGGGGGCGGGGAGACCCTGACCCTGACCTATAAGACCGTCAGCACGGTGACAGACCCCCGCGCCCCGGCGGAGGAGATTTACCGGCAGATTTTAGCCCACCAGCAGGCCCACCGCCAGGCGGAGCTGGAGGCGGGGCAGTGCCTCACCGGCGCCCATAAGGACGACATCGACATCACCATCGACGGACTGTCCGCCCGCTCCTTCGCCTCCCAGGGCCAGACCAGAACGGCGGCCCTGAGCATCAAGCTGGCGGAGCGGGAGATTTTCAAGGCGGAAACCGGGGAATACCCCGTTTTGCTGCTGGACGACGTGCTGTCCGAGCTGGACGGGGCCAGGCAGGAGTTTGTCTTAAACCGCATCGGCGGGGGGCAGACCCTGATCACCTGCTGCGAGGACGAAAATATCAGCCGCCGGACAGGGGGAAGGGTGTTTTCCGTGGAGAATGGAAGGATAAAATAAAAGAAGTGAGAAAGACGTGAAAAAATTATGTACCTATATCTTGGGGGAGACCTGGCCATAGAGGACAGAAGCATTATTGGGGTCTTCGACTTGGACAATACCTCCTGGTCACACCTGACCAGAGGGTATTTAAGCCAGGCGGAAAAGGCCGGAAGCATAAAAACCGCGGCGGACGACATACCCCGTTCCTTTGTGGTCTGCGCGGACAAAACCATCGTACTTACTCAGCCCACGGCGGCCACCCTGGCCCGGCGGCTGAATATCCAGGAGAAAAGCAATGTCAGAATTTAACGAAAAAGTAACCCAGGAATACGACGCCTCGAAGATCCAGGTATTGGAGGGGCTGGAGGCTGTGCGTATGCGTCCGGGTATGTATATCGGCTCCACCTCCTCCTCCGGCCTCCACCATCTGGTCTATGAGATCGTGGACAACGCCATCGACGAGGCCCTGGCCGGGTACTGTGACCACATCCAGGTGGTCATAGAAAAGGGAAACGTGATAAAGGTCACGGACAATGGCCGTGGCATCCCGGTGGACATCCAGGAGCAGACGGGAAAGCCCGCCCTGGAGGTGGTCTACACCGTCCTCCACGCCGGGGGAAAATTCGGCGCGGGGGGCTACAAGGTCTCCGGCGGCCTTCACGGGGTGGGCGCCTCCGTGGTAAACGCCCTGTCCGACTGGCTGGAGGTGGATGTTCACAAAAACGGGAGCATCTACCACATGGCCTTCTCCCGGGGGGAGAAGACAGAGGATATGCGTGTTATCGGCACCACGGATCACACCGGCACGGTGGTGCGCTTCCACCCGGACCCGGAGATGTTCGACGACACGGAATATGACTATGAGACCCTCCACGTCCGTATGCGGGAGCAGGCCTTTTTGAACGCGGGCCTTCGCATTTCCACCAAGGACGAGCGGGAGGAAAAAGAGGCATTCGACGAGATGTATTACGAGGGGGGCATACGGGAGTTTGTCTCCTATATCAACCGCAACAAAACCCCCATCCACGAAAAGATCATCTACGTCCAGGGAGACCGCTCCGACGCCACGGCAGAGGTGGCAATGCAGTGGAACGACAGCTATAACGAGACCATCGTCTCCTTCGCCAACAACATCCACACCCCGGAGGGGGGTATGCACGAGACTGGGTTTAAAACCGCCCTGACCCGGGCCCTGAACGCCTACGGCCATAAGGCGAAGCTGCTCAAGGAGGACGAGTCTCTCTCCGGCGAGGACACTCGGGAGGGGCTGACCGCCGTCATCTCCGTGAAGCTGACAAACCCCCAGTTTGAGGGCCAGACCAAGGCAAAGCTGGGAAACTCTGAAATGCGTACCCTGGTGGACACGGTGGTGTCCTCCGCCTTAGACCAGTTTTTAGAGGAAAACCCTGCCGTGGGCAAGGCTATTATGGAAAAGGCCATGACCGCCTCCCGGGCCAGGGAGGCGGCCCGGAAGGCCAGGGAGAGCGTCCGCCGGAAGACGGGGCTGGAATCCGGCCAAATGCCGGACAAACTGAAGGACTGCAACGAGCGGGATCCGGCCCTGTGCGAGATATATATCGTGGAGGGCGACTCCGCCGCCGGCTCCGCCAACCAGGGCCGGGACAGCCGGTTCCAGGCGGTGCTTTCCATGTGGGGCAAAATGCTGAACGTGGAAAAGGCCAGAGCCGACAAAATATACGGGAACGACAAGCTCTACCCCATGATCGTGGCCCTGGGGGCCGGGATCGGGCCGGAGTTTAACATGGAAAAGCTCCGCTACCACAAAATCATCATCATGGCGGACGCGGACGTGGACGGCTCCCATATCCGCACGCTGCTGCTGACCTTCTTCTTCCGCTTCATGCGGCCTCTTATCGAAAACGGATATGTATATTCCGCCGTGCCTCCCCTGTTTAAGCTGACGAGGGGCAAGACCCAGCGGGTGGCCTATTCCGACGAGGAGCGGGACGCCATCTCCGCCGAGCTGCGGGGAGGGAACCCCAACGTAAAGATCGACATCAGCCGCTTCAAGGGCCTGGGCGAGATGAACCCGGAGGAGCTGTGGGAGACCACCATGAACCCGGAGACCCGCACCCTGCGCCGGATCACCCTGGAGGACGCGGTGAAGGCGGACGAAATTTTCACCATCCTCATGGGGGAGGAAGTGGAACCCCGGAAGCAGTGGATCGAGACGAACGCCCGCTATGTGGTCAATCTGGATTTTTAAGGAGGTGGGGTAAAAATGGCACACAACAGAGATTACAAGCCGGAGGACATCGCCTTTCCTGACCAGGTCATCGTAGAGAGCGAACTTGTGAAGGAAATGCAGTCCAGCTATATAGACTACGCCATGTCGGTCATCGTGGGCCGGGCCCTGCCGGACGTGCGGGACGGCTTAAAGCCCGTCCACCGCCGCATCCTCTACGCTATGTATGAGGACGGCCTGACCCGGGACAAGCCCTACCGCAAATGCGCCACCGCCGTGGGCGACGTGCTGGGCCGGTATCACCCCCACGGCGACGCCTCCGTCTACGACGCCCTGGTGCGTCTGGCCCAGGACTTCTCCATGCGCTATCCCCTGATCGACGGCCACGGCAACTTTGGCTCCGTGGACGGCGATCCCCCGGCGGCCTACCGTTACACCGAGGCCCGCATGGCCAAAATGGCGGACGAGATGCTCCGGGACATCGACAAGGAAACGGTGGACTGGGATCCCAACTTTGACGAGACCAGAAAGGAACCCCGCGTTCTGCCCAGCCGGTTCCCCAACCTTTTGGTAAACGGCTCCTCCGGCATTGCCGTGGGCATGGCCACCAATATCCCGCCCCACAACCTGACAGAGGTGATAAACGCCGCCATCTGTGTACTGGAAAACGAAAACGCCACCCTGGAGGACCTGATGCAGTACGTCAAGGGGCCGGATTTCCCCACCCGCGGCATTATTATGGGCCGGGCCGGAATCCGCCAGGCCTACGCCACAGGCCGGGGCCGGGTAACGGTGCGGGCCAGGACGGAGTTTGAGGAGTATGGCCGGGATCACCGCACCCGCATTATCGTGACAGAGCTGCCCTACCAGGTGAACAAGCGGGCCCTGGTGGCCGCTATCGCCGACCAGGTGCGGGAAAAGCGGCTGGAGGGCATTTCCGACATGCGGGACGAGAGTGACCGCAACGGTATGCGGATCGTCATCGAGCTGAAGCGGGACGCCAATGCCCAGGTGGTACTCAATAATCTTCTCAAGCAGACCCAGCTTCAAATCACCTTTTCCATCAATATGCTGGCCCTGGTGGACAACCAGTCCCAGCCGAAAATCTTGTCCCTGCGGCACATACTGGACGAGTACCTCACCTTCCAGGAGGAGGTCATTACCCGCCGGACGAAATACGACCTGAAAAAGGCCAGGGAGCGGGTCCACCTGCTGGAGGGACTGCTGATCGCCCAGGACAACATAGACGAGGTCATCCGCATTATCCGCAGCAGCTACGATAACGCCAAGGAAAACTTGATGGCCCGCTTTGGACTGGACGAGATTCAGGCCCAGGCCATATGCGATATGCGGCTCATTGCCCTCCAGGGCCTGAACCGGGAGAAGCTCCAGGCGGAGTACGACGGTCTCCAGGAGAAGATCGCCTGGTACGTGGAGCTGCTGGAAGACCCGGAAAAGCTGAAGACCCTTTTAAAGGAGGAGCTGACCGCCATCCGGGACAAATACGGCGACGACCGCATGACGGAAATTCAAGACGTGGCGGAGGAGATAGACGACGAGGATCTCATCCCAGAGGAGGAGAGCGTCTATACCATGACCCACAACGGCTATATCAAGCGCCTGCCCGCCGCGGAGTACCGCAGCCAGAACCGGGGCGGCAAGGGCGTGAAGGCTATGGCCACCCGGGACGAGGACTATGTGGAGACCGTGTTTACCGCCTCCAGCCATGATTATATTCTGTTTTTCACCTCCGCCGGGAAAGTATACAAGAAAAAGGGCTACCAGATCCCCACGGCGGGGCGCAGCTCCAGGGGGCTACCACTGGTGAACTTTGTGGCCCTGGAGCCGGGGGAGAAGGTACAGTCCATGCTCCACCTGCGGCAGATCGGCGGGGAGGGAAACATCTTCTTCGCCACCCGGAACGGCACGGTGAAGCGGGTAGCCCTGGAGGAGCTGAAAAATATCCGCACCAGCGGCATACGGGCCATCACCCTGGACGAGGGGGACGAGCTGATCTCCGTAAGCCTGACAGACGGAAAGCGGAATATCCTTATGGCTACCGCCAACGGCGCCGCCATCTGCTTTGACGAGAACGACGTCCGGGTCATGGGCCGCGTGGCCGCCGGTGTCCGGGGCATTAAGCTCCGGGAGGGAGACCAGGTGGTGGGCGCGGGCTGCGCCGGGGAGGGGGACACTATTCTCTCCGTCACCGCCGGGGGCTTCGGCAAGCGCACCGCCGCAGAGGAATATTTCCGGGGCGACAGCCTGCAAAAGAGGGGCGGCTTCGGCATGAAAAACTACACCGTCACGGAAAAGACCGGCCCGGTGGTGGATGTGAAAATCCTCCACGGGCAGGAGAATCTGCTCATCGTCTCCGACGACGGCACCATTATCCGCACAGACGCGGACGCCATCCCCATCTATGGCCGGGCGGCCAAGGGGGTACATCTGATGCGGCTGGCAGAGGGCAGCCGGGTCATCTCCACCGCCTGCACGGAAAAGGGGGAGCCGGAGGAAGCTGAGGAGGCCCCGGCCCCGGCGGAGCCGGAGACATGAAGGAAGTGACCATCTATACCGACGGGGCCTGCTCCGGCAATCCCGGCCCCGGCGGTTGGGCGGCCATACTGCAATACAAGGGCATGGAAAAGGAGCTGTCCGGCGGGGAGCGGAACACCACCAACAACCGCATGGAGCTGACCGCCGTGATTCAGGCCCTGGCGGCCCTGAAGGAGTCCTGCGCCGTAGATGTATACACAGACAGCCAATATATTTCCCGGGCAATAGGAGAGGGGTGGCTGGCGAAGTGGAAGCGAAACGGCTTCACCAAAAAGGGCGGCCTGAAAAACGCCGAGATGTGGCGGGAGCTGGACAGCCTTCTGCAAAAGCACACCGTCACCTTTCACTGGGTCAAGGGCCACGCGGAAAACGACCTGAACAACCGCTGTGACCGCCTGGCCGTGAAGGAACGGGAAAAATTCGCGTAAAAAAAGCTGTAGCAAATCCACCTGGGTTTGCTACAGCTTTTTTAACTCTATACTGTTATGGCGTTACGCGGGGCGAACCACCATATTGCGGATGTTGCCCTCCTGGTCGTAGTCCAGGATGGTGGCCACGGCCACCAGATAATAGTCCCCATAGATGCCCACGAACAGAGCCTCCTTGTCGCTCATGATCTGAGGCTCCGCCAGGGAGAATTTGCGGAAAATGAACTGGTTGCGGAAGAACATATCAATGCCCTCCCGGCCATGGCACTGGTATTTGTCAAGCCCCGCCACCTCCGGGCAGGTGTCCTTATAGGTGGCGTCGGCGGCGAAGAGACTGCCCAGCAGCCGGGTGTCCTTCTTCTCCATGGCCTCGATATATTGATTAATATTTACCATATTCCCGTCCTCCTTAATATACCTTGTCGGGGTTGAGAAGCGCGTCGGTGCCGCCGTCCGTGAACAGGATCACGCCGTTTACGCCGTGGGCCTGGGGGGAGGCCAGAAAGGCGACGCTGTTGGCAATGTCCTCCGGGGCCATCAGACCGCCGGTCTGATAGTTGATGGGAATAGGCAGGGCCTCCAGCGCGCCTCTCGCCTGGGGACTCATGGAGGCGGTCATGGGTGTGGCCACGTTGCCGGGAGCCACGGAGTTGATCCGCACCCCGTTGGCCGCCCAGGAGGCGGACACCCGCCGCACCCACAGGGCCAGGGCGTACTTGGTGGCGGTATAGTAGCTGTTGCCCACGCTCAGGTTGCTGCCGTCGAAGCGGTCACACAGGGAAAGAATGTCCTGCTCGTCCCGGTCATCCTTGGCACTCAGGAGCATATGCACCACGTCCTGCCGGGCGGCGCCGCCGGAAATGGAATAGGAGGAGATCATAACGCAGCTCCCCTGCTTTTTCTTCAGAAGATCATAGATCCCTTCCGCCAGGCGCACCGCGCCGAAATAGTTCAGGCTGACGATCAGCTTCAGGTTGCTGCCGTCCCCGGATACACCGGCCACGCAGCACAGACCGTCAATGCCCTCCGGGCAGCGCTCATGGAGCTGACGGATAATGGCGGCGCGCCCCTCCGGGCTTGCCAGGTTCTCGCTGATGTCCCCGCCCTTGAGATCCACATTTATTACTTCATGGCCCTGGGCCTGCAAGGCCCGGACCGTGCATCCGCCAATTCCGCCGGAACCGCCGGTAACAACATAAACACCCATAAGTTTCTTCCTTTCACATCGTAATTTTGGGTAATTTTCTTGTTTGGTGATTCCAGCATACCACAGGATATGGTAAAAGTAAATAAAAAATCGCGAAAAAACTTTGTTTATCTTATAATTAATGACAATAGGAAAAATTATTTTTCTGACGCATAAAGAGCGGCCCCTATCATGCCCGCCTCTTGGCCCAGGGCGGCCAGAAACAGCTTCACGTCCCGGCAGGCGTGGAAGGCGTATTGCTGAAAGGCGCGGGAAATTTTTTCCAGCAAAAAGGGGCCTGCCTGAGCCATGCCGCCCCCGATGACCACGGCCTGGGGGTCGATGAGGGCGCAGGCGGCGGCAATGCCCCAGCCCAGGGCGTCGCTGGCCTTGTCCGCCACCGCCGTGGCCCGCCCATCCCCGGCCTTGGCAAGGCCGAACAGCTCCTGACAGGAGAGGCCCCCCAGACGGCTTTTCTCCCCCAAGCGGCACACGCCGGTGGCGCTGCCGTAGGTCTCCAGGCAGCCCCGGTTTCCGCAGGAGCAGAGGGGGCCGTCCGGTTCAAAGCAGAGGTGGCCCAGCTCCCCCGCCGAGCCGAAGGCCCCGGCCCGGAGCCTTCCGTCCAAAATCAGGCCAGCTCCCACCCCTGTACCCAGGGTGACATACAAAACGTCCTGAAATCCCCTGGCGGCGCCCAGCCGCTGCTCGGCCAGGGCGGCGGCGTTGGCGTCGTTTATCACCCGGCAGGGGATGCCGGAGGCCGCTTCAAATTCGTCCCCCGGACGGCAGGTCTCCCAGCCCAGGTTAATGCAGCGGTTCACTGTACCGTCCCGCAGCACCGCGCCGGGTACGGCGAGACAGGCCCCCGCCGCCGGTTCCGGCAGGGAGTGGAGAATATCCGGGAGGATATTTTTCCCCTGCTGGCTGGTGTCGGTGGGAAGCTGCCAGCGGTCAAGGAGCTTTCCGCCGGAAAAAAGACCCAGCTTTACCGTGGTTCCCCCCACGTCTATGCCGTAATAGCGCTCACTCATGGGCATAGGTCAAAACGGCGGTCTGGGCCGGTGTCTCCGGCGTCAGATCCATGGTATTTCCCGGATAATACGTCACCGGCGTCACCGGGGCAAGGGCCGTGAAATCATCCAGGGTGCCGATTACGTCATAGCCCATATCCCCCAGCCGGTAGTGCATGGGAATCAGAACCCGGGGGGCGATTTGGGCGGCCATTTCCGCGGCCTGGGCAGCGCCGATGGTGTAATAGCCCCCTACAGGGATGAGAAGCGCGTCCACATTTTTCAGCTTTTTGAGCTGCTCCGCCGTAAGCGGACAGCCGATGTCCCCCATGTGAGCCAGGCGCAGGCCCTCACCATGGAGAATGTGGATGGTATTCTCCCCCCGGAGTGTACCCCCCTTGTCATCGTGGAAGGTATGAATGGTCTCCACCCCCAGGGACAGGGGACGGCCAGAGAGGGAAACGGTCTCTGCCCCGTTGTGATCCCGGTGGCCGTGGGAGCAGAACAGCGCGTCCCCCGCCAGGCGGAGCGGCCCCAGGCCGGGGACGCTGCCGTCGGCGTAGGGGTCGAACAGCACCGTGCAGCCCTCCGCCGTCACCTCAAAGCAACTATGTCCATGCCATTTGATTATCATAATAAATCACCTCAAGGGTAGTATACAATAAAATTTTCCCTTTTGGTATGGGAAATTTGCCGGTTGGCGGAAATAATAGCGGAAGGTCTTTTTTTTAGGCTGGTTATGTGATATTATATATAATAGATGAGTAGTACATCAAAGTAAGATATACACAAAGATGGGGAATGAGCTATGAGTTTTCTGACAACAGCCCGATGCAGAATCTGTCAGGGCTTTTACCGCCTGGGGAGCCGCCTGCGCCCGCCGAAAAAACAGGAGGCGGAAATTGGGGAGAACGCCGTATACCAGGCGGGCCGACTTTTGTGTGATCGGCGGCTGAAAAAGCCCATGGTCATCCTTGGCCCCCATTTAGGGCCGGGGGCGGAGCGGCTGCTCCAAAGCCTCGCGGAGAGCGATATTGTATTTACCCAATGGGAGGCCCTGTCCGACCCGCCCACGGCGGACGACGGGGAGAACATCCGCCTGTCCTGGCTGGGCGAGGGGTGCGACAGCTTTCTCGTTATGGGGGACGGGCCGGTTATTGACATTGCCAAGCTGGCCGCCGCCCGGTGCGTCCGCCGTGGCCGGACGATCATGGGGATGGTGGGCCGGAACAAAATCGGCTCCCGGCGCGTACCCCCAGTGATTGCCGTTCCCACCACCGCCGGGAGCGGGGCGGAATCCCTGTCCTCCGCCATGGTAGGGGACGGGCGGGGCAACCGCTTTCTCATTCAGGACGCCTCCCTGGTTCCGGCGATAGCGGTGCTTGACCCCGCTCTGATGGAGGACGTCCACAGGGAGGTCATTGCCAGCCGGGGGATGAACGGGCTGTGCCTGGCGGTGGAGGCCTTTTTATCCCCCGCCGGGGACGAAAAGACCAAAAGAGAGGCGGCCCAGGCGGCGGGCCTGTTTTTCCAGAGCCTTGAACCCTATTGGAACAGCGGCGGCACCGTCCAGGACAGGGAAAACCTGCTGCGGGCCTCCCGCCTGGCGGGGCAGGCTGCCTCCCACGCAAGCTTCGGCTATGGCCGGGCCATCAGCCGGGCCGTGCAGGTGGTGACGGGTCTGGACATGGGCCTGGCCAGCGGCCTGGTGCTGCCAGCGGTTCTGGAAAAATATGGAGCCTCCGCCCAGGAGGGCCTGGCAAGGCTGGCGGAGCAGTCGGGGCTGAACACAGAGGGAACCCAGGGGGATCGGGCGGCGGCGGTGCTGGACCGGCTTTGGGGCATGGCCTTCCGCATGGACCTGCCGGATGGGCTGGAAAATCTTTCCGGCGTGATGGCGGAGGAGATTGGCGACCTGGCGGCGGCGGAGGCAAACCCCGCATACGCCTGCCCGGCGGTCTGGACGGCAAAGGACTGCATGGACGTGATTTTTTCACTGCAATAAAATTGGAATTAATTGGAAATCAGGAGGACAGACAGAATGGCTGTGAACGTAAAGGGGCGTTCGTTTTTGACGCTGAAGGATTTCTCCCCGGAGGAGATACGGTATTTTTTGGATTTGGCCCACGATTTGATGCAAAAAAAGCGCAGCGGCGTTTTGGGCGACACCCTGCGGGGCAAGAACATTGTGCTGCTGTTTGAAAAGACCTCTACCCGCACCCGCTGCTCCTTTGAGGTGGCGGCCAGGGACGAGGGGGCCGGTGTCACCTATTTGGACATGAAAAGCTCCCAAATGGGGAAAAAGGAATCCATCGAGGACACCGCCAGGGTGCTGGGCCGGTTTTTTGACGGCATTGAGTACCGGGGCTATGAGCAGTCCCTAGTGGAGGATCTGGCCCGGTTTTCCGGGGTGCCGGTGTTCAACGGGCTGACGGACGTGGATCACCCCACCCAGGCCCTGGCGGACATGATGACCCTGGAGGAGAATGCGGCCAAGCCCCTGCGCCGGTGCAAGCTGGTGTTTTGCGGGGATACCCGGAACAACATGGCCTATGCCCTGATGTATGTATGCGCCAAGCTGGGACTGGAGTACATGGGCTGGGGGCCCCAGGAGCTGGCCCCGGCTCAGGAGGTCATGGACTACTGCCGGGAGATCGGTTGCCAGACCGGGGCAAAAATCGGCTTTTCCAGCGATTTGCGGGATATCCGGGGGGCGGACGCCATTTACACGGACATCTGGGCCTCTATGGGCGAGGAGGCGCTGATTCCCCAGCGGGTGGCGCTGCTGACCCCTTACCGGGTGACAGAGCAGGTCATGGAGGCTGCGGAGAACCCGGACTGCATTTTCCTCCACTGCCTGCCCTCCTTCCACGACTTTGAGACAACCATGGCCAAGGAGCAGATGGCCCTGGGCTACGATATCCGTGAGGTGACAGACCAGGTGTTCCGCAGCCCGGCCAGCAGGGTCTTCGACCAGGCGGAGAACCGGCTGCACACCATCAAGGCCGTGCTGGTGGGGTGCATAGGCAGATAAAAGTTTTCAACAAAACAGGCAGCGCCGGTGGAAAAATCCACCGGCGCTGATTTATAATGCCGTTAATGCCGTTTATTTTTCCGGCACGAGAACCGTTTTGCCGCCCATATAGGGCTGGAGGGCGGCGGGGATTTTTACGGTGCCGTCGGCCTGCAGGTTGTTTTCCAGGAAGGCAATGAGCATACGGGGCGGGGCGACCACGGTGTTGTTCAGGGTGTGGGC
>JAJQFY010000030.1 GCA_021200935.1 Oscillospiraceae bacterium | reverse complement strand
GAGACGGTTGGAGATGGGTGTGCCGGTCAGGGCGAAGCGATGCTCCGCCTGGATGGCCTTGGCGGCTTTGGCGGCCTTGGTGGCGGGGTTGCGGATCTGCTGGGCCTCGTCCAGAATACAGCACCTGAAGACGCGCTTACTGTATAGCTGGGTGTCCCGCCGGAGCAAATCGTAGGAGGTGATGTACACATCGGCCTGGCTCTCCGCCTGGGTCTTTCGGCTGGCCGCCGGGCCGGAAATCATCTGCACACGCAGGGAGGGGGCGAAGCGCTGCAGCTCCGCCTGCCAGTTGTAGAGCAGCGAGGCCGGGCAGACCACCAGGGCGGTGCCGCCCAGATGCAGCAGCAGGGCGATGGTCTGAATCGTTTTTCCAAGGCCCATGTCGTCGGCCAAAATGCCCCCCAGGCCGCAGGCGGACAGGGTACACAGCCAGCGAAAGCCGCTTTTCTGGTACCCCCGCAGGGAGGCGTTTAAGGTCTCCGGCACCGGGTAGTCGCTGTCCCGGTAATCCCGCAGTGTTCGGATCAGGTGCTTGAAATCCGTGGAGCGCCGCAGGTCGATTCCGGCGTCTTGCTCTGTCAGCAGCTCGTTTACATATTGGGCGCGAAAGGCCGGAACCCGGGCGTGGGTGCTGCCCTCCATTCCAATGGCCTGGGACAGCTCGGAGAGAACGGCCAGACTGCCGGATTCCAGGCTGAGAAACTCCCCGCTGCGAAGCCGATAGTAGCGCTTCTTCACCGTGTAGGCGCTCAGCAGACGGCTCAGCTCCTCCGGGGGCAGATCGTCCACTTCCAGGCTCACATCCAGCAGCCCGCCGGCCAGGCTGACCCCCACATGGGCGGTGGGGACGGGCCTGAGGCACAGGCCGCGGGCGGAATCGGCCACATAGACCTGGCCCGCCAGCCGCAGCTCGTCCAGGCCGGTTTTTAACAGCTCGTAAAGTGCGTCCTCGCCGGAAATCTCCAAAAGCTTGCCGGTGTCAACGGGGGAGAAGTAGCGCCTGACCAGGGCCTGCACAGGCTCCTCCAGCTCCGGGCGGCGGTATTCGCCGCTGTCCGTTACGAAAAGGGGATATTCCCCGCCCCCATAGCGCACGACGGGACGGAGCCGCACCCCGCCCTCATCGGTCAGGTAAAAGGAAAATTCCGGCGTTTGGGGCTGGTACTTGCTCAGATCCAGCGCCTCTGTCTGCACGTCCACATACGGCTCCAGGCGGGGCAATATATTGCCGCAAAAGCCGCGATAGTCCTCCTGGCTGAGATACTCGCAGACGGGGGCGCGGGGAGGCCTCTGGCCCGCCGCCTCAATCAGACGGAAGAAGGGCAGGGCGTTTTCGGAAAATCCCTGGGAGCAGTGGTATATCCGCCCCTCATACAGGAGATAGCCGTTTTCCGCCGCGCATACCTCCCGCATGGCGGGGGCCTCCACCTCCGCGCCGAAATCCCCCTTGGGACGCAGACGCAGAAAAACGGGAGGGTCGCCCTCCTCTACCGGGTAGCTTGTGCCATGAATCTCTATGCTGTCCCCCGCAGACAGGGACAGAAGGTGCGCCAGGCCCGCGTCGGAAAAGTCGATATCGCGGTGTTTGGTGCTGCCGAAATAATAGGAGTCTACTTCGGGACAGCATCGGCGAACCTCCTGCTCCAGAATGTACAGCCGCTTTTGGCTCATTTCGTCGAACATCTCCGGGGCGTGGACAAAATGAAGATACTTGCCGTAGGAGTGATCCACGCCGTGCAGGACGTTGTAAATCAGCTCTACCAGATCCTTGACGACATACATACGGCTGACGCCGATTTCGCCGGAGACGCTCCAACTGCTGCCGTAAAACCCGTATGGCTCCAAATTCAGGCGCAGGCACACCGAACCCCGCCGAACCCCGGCGCTGAGCTGATTGGACGCGCCCGCGCCGTACCGCATCAGGGCGGCGGACAGGTGGCCGGAGGTGGCGGAGCGGCTCTGGGACGAAAGCCGCGCCTGCGCCAGCTCCTTTTTCTCCGCTGCCGCCTCAAGCTGCTGGTATTGCAGCGCCAGGGCAACGCAGTGCTTGCACATTCCGTAGTAGTCCAGAAAGGCCCGGCAGGTGCAGTCGTAGTCGGTGATGTGCAGGCCGTCCTGGGCGCGGTTCAGATCCAGGGAGGTCTGGTAGAAATCGCGCTGCTTCCCCCGCACCTGGGCGGAGACATGAACCCTTTGCTCCTTTTCTGATACCGCCACATCCTGCACGGCGCCGCCGGAAAAAAGCTGCTCACCGCGGGAATAAAACCCTTGATAGACGCAGTGCCTGTGAATTTCATTTTTAACAGCACGGACACAGTCTCCTTCCGATTTTTTATGCGGCGCCTTGTCTTGTCACCTGTCGTAGAAATCCTTCAGCGTATACGTCTTCCCCTTGGATTTGTAGCCCGGAAAGGTGTCCAGGCAGACGCTGTGGAGGCTGTTGAAAATGCTTTTTTCAATGTTGGGGTCGTCCTGCCGCAGGCGGCGGAGGAGGTCTTTTATCTCCTGGCGCTTGGAGCCGCCGTTGTCGCAGGAGGCGCAGTTTTCCGTGAAGCGGCAGGCGCATTGGATGAACTGAAGCTGGTTATATCTGGCCCAGGCGATGATGTCCTCCTCGTGGACGCAGTACAGGGGGCGGATCAGCTCCATGCCGGGGAAGTTGGTGCTGTGGAGCTTTGGCATCATCCCCTGAAGCTGGGAGCCGTAGAACATCCCGATCAGGGTGGTCTCGATGACGTCGTTAAAGTGGTGGCCCAAGGCGATCTTGTTGCAGCCAAGTTCCCTGGCCTTGCTGTACAGATACCCCCGGCGCATACGGGCGCAGAGATAGCAGGGGGATTTTTCCGTGCGGTTGGCTACCTCGAAGATGTTGCTCTCAAAAATGGTAATGGGAACCTCCAGCAGCCGGGCGTTTTCCTCGATCCTCCGGCGGTTCGCCTCGTTATAGCCGGGGTCCATGACCAGAAAGGTCAGGGAAAAGGGGACCTCGCTGTGGCGGTGAAGCTCCTGCATCAGCTTCGCCATCAGCATGGAGTCCTTGCCGCCGGAAATGCAGACGGCAATGCTGTCCCCGGCCTGTATCAGGCCGTATTTCTTGACCGCCGCCACAAAGGGCGTCCACAGGGCCTTGTGATATTTTGTGATAATGCTCCGCTCAATGAGCTGGCAGGGGGTGAGGTCTCTCGCCATGGCAGACAGCGCTCCTTAACATACTATGACTATAGGAAAATCATAGCATGATTCCCGCTGTATGTCAATTCTGCGCGTATATTAATGTATATTATAAAAGGGGCTGTACATTTGGAGGAAAACCTATTATAATAGTAAATTATTAAAGGGGAACGCATCAGAGGAGGGCAGGGATGGAGCTGAATATTGACGAGGCCCTGCGGTACGCGGGGGTGCGGGGCGAGCCGTCCGGGGCGCTGCGGCGTCAGGCTGAGACGGTGGCGGCGGCGCTGACCGAAGCTGTCCGGCCAAGGTATACCTATCGGATATTTGAGGTAAAGCGGCGGGGGGACGGCTTTTATCTGCCCGGGGCGGACATTCTCCTGCCGGGGGAGAGCGCGGCCCGTATGCTGGCGGAATGTGACCGGGCGGCGCTGCTGGCCTGCACCCTGGGGGCGCAGTTTGACGCCCTGCTCCGCACGGAGCAGGCGCGGGATATGGCCCAGGCCCTGCTGCTGGACGCCTGCGGCAGCGCCTGGGTGGAGGCGGGCTGCGGCGAGGCGGAGCGGGAGCTTCAGGCGCGTCTGCCGGGGGTCTGGCTGACTGACCGTTTTTCCCCCGGCTATGGGGATCTGCCCCTGGCGCTCCAGCCCGCCCTCTGCGCCGTGCTGGACACCCAGCGGCGGCTGGGCCTTTGCGTCACGGAGAGCCTTTTAATGAACCCCGGCAAGTCCGTCACCGCTGTCATCGGCCTTGCGGCCAGGCCCCAGGCGGCCCGGATCCGGGGCTGCGCCTACTGCGCCCTGGGGGAGAAATGCACACTGAGAAAGGGAGGAAAGCACTGTGGGAATTGATTTCACCAGCGGTTTTATTATATTGGACGGGGCCATGGGTACCGTATTGCAGCAGCGGGGCCTGCCCCCCGGCGGACAGCCGGAGCTTCTGAACCTGACGGAACCGGCCCTCCTGGCCGGTATCTACCGGGAATATATCCAGGCGGGCAGCCAGGTGGTATATGCCAACACCTTCGGAGCCAACGCATTGAAGCTGAAGCGCACCGGCCACAGCGTACAGGAGATCATCTCCGCCGCCCTCCGCATTGCCAAGGGGGCGGCAGGGTCGGACGCCCAGGTGGCTCTGGACGTTGGCCCCCTGGGGGAGCTGCTGGAGCCGATGGGAACCCTGACCTTCGAGCGGGCCTATGATTTGTTCCGGGAGATGATGGAGGCCGGGGCCGCCGCCGGGGCGGATTTGATCGCCATCGAGACCATGACGGATCTCTATGAGGCCAAGGCCGCCCTGCTGGCGGCCAAGGAGGCCACAGACCTGCCTGTGCTGGTGACGATGTCCTTTGACGAGAGTGGCAGAACCTTCACCGGCTGCACCGTACCCTCCATGGCCCGAACCCTGGAGGGCCTGGGGGCGGACGCCATCGGCCTGAACTGCTCCCTGGGGCCTGACCTGCTGGTGCCCCTTTTGAGGGAGCTGTGTGAAAACACCTGCCTGCCGGTGGTGGCGAAGCCCAACGCGGGCCTGCCCGACCCGGTGGACGGCCATTACGACATGGGGCCGGAGGAATTTGCCCAGGCCCTGCTCCCCTGCGTGGAGGGGGGCGTCACTATCCTGGGGGGCTGCTGCGGCACCAGCCCGGACTATATCCGCGCCCTGGTGCAGGCCCTGGAGGGCCGAACACCGGCCCAGCGGCATTACGACGACGTCAGCTTCGTCTGCACCCCTGTGTGTCCCACCCGGCTGGACGGGGTGCGGGTCATCGGGGAGCGGATCAATCCCACCGGGAAAAAGCGGTTCCAGCAGGCCCTGCTGGAAAACGACCTGGACTATATCCTGGACGTGGCCATCCAGCAGGAGGACGCGGGGGCGGATATTCTGGACGTGAACGTGGGCTTTCCCGGCGTGAACGAGGCGGAAATGCTGCCCCGGGTGGTGAAAAAGCTGCAAAGCGTTGTCTCCCTGCCGTTGCAGCTAGACTCCTCCGACCCAGACGCCCTGGAGGCGGGGCTGCGGGTCTATAACGGCAAGGCGGCGGTGAACTCCGTCAATGGGGAGGCGGAGACGCTGGAGCGGGTGCTGCCCATTGTGAAAAAATACGGCGCGGCGGTGGTGGGCCTGACCCTGGACAAAACAGGGGTTCCCCAGACCACGGGGGAGCGGGTGGATATCGCCCGGCGCATTGTGGACGCGGCGGCGGCCCATGGCATCCCCAGGGCGGATCTGTGGATAGACTGCCTGACCCTGACCGTCTCCGCCCAGCAGGAGCAGGCGCGGGAGACCCTGGAGGCGGTGCGGATCGTCCGCCATGAGATGGGATTGCAGACTGTGCTGGGGGTCTCCAACATCTCCTTCGGCCTGCCCAACCGGCCCCTGATTACCCAGACCTTCCTGACCCAGGCCATGACCGTGGGCCTGACCCTTCCCATCATCAACCCCAACCAGCGGGAGATGATGGACGCGGTGTTCGCCTTCCGGCTCCTGTCCTGCGAGGACAAGGAGTGCCGGGCCTATGTGGCCCGGTTCGCGGGGCAGTCCCCGGCGGTGCAGGCGGCGCCCGCAGACAAAGGGGCGCTGACCCTGGACGAGGCTATTATCCGGGGCCTGAAAACCGACGCCGGAAGGCTTGCCAAAGAGGCCCTGGCCGCAGAGGACGAGCTGGCCCTGGTGGAACGCCACCTGATTCCCGCCCTGGACAAGGTGGGGGAGGGGTACGAGGCGGGAACGCTGTTTTTGCCCCAGCTTCTCAGCGCGGCGGGGGCCGCCCAGTCTGTGTTCGAGGTCATCCGGGCCTCCATCGCGGAAAAGGGGGGAACCCCGGTGAAAAAGGGCCGCATCGTCATGGCTACCGTCCAGGGGGACATTCACGACATCGGCAAGAACATCGTGAAAACGGTTTTGGAAAATTACGGCTATGAAGTCATCGACCTGGGGAAGGACGTGCCGCCGGAGACGGTGCTGCAAACCGTGCAGGAGCAGGACATCCGGCTGGTGGGCCTGTCCGCCCTGATGACCACCACCCTGCCATCCATGGAAAAGACCATTCAGGTTCTCCACACCCTGCCGGAGCCGCCGGTGACATTCGTGGGCGGCGCGGTGGTGACGCCGGAATACGCAAAGAAAATGGGCGCGGATTATTATTCCAAGGACGCCCGTCAATCGGTGGAAATTGCAAGAAAGGTATTGGGCTGATATGGACATACGCACATATTTATCCCAGGGCAGGCCCCTGCTGTTCGACGGGGCCATGGGAACCTATTTCGACGCCCTGTCGGGCCGGGCGCAGGCGCGGTGCGACCTGGCGAATCTGAACCAGCCGGATCAAATCGCCGCCATACACCGGGCCTATCTGGACGCGGGGTGCATGGCGATCAAGACAAACACCTTCACCGCCAGCCGGGACATGGCCGCCGGGGAGACGGCCCAGGCGGAGCAGTCCCTGGACGCGGCCTGCCGCCTGGCGCGGGAGGCGGCGGAACCCTATGGGGCCTATGTGTTCGGGGACATCGGCCCCGTCCCCCAGGAGGCGGAGGATTCAGATCCGGCGGAGATATACTGCCGTCAGGCGGAGCTGTTTCTGGCGCGGGGGATCACCTGCTTTCTGGCGGAGACAATGCCTTCGGACGAGGGCATATCGGCGCTGGCCGAATTTATAAAATCCCGCTGCCCAGAGGCCTTCCTCATCGTCTCCTTCGCCGTGGGGGCGGACGGCTTCACCCGCAGTGGCCTTTCCGGGCGAACCCTTGTCCGCCGGACGGCGGCCCTGCCGGAGGTGGACGCTGTGGGCTTCAACTGCGTTTCCGGGCCGCACCATCTGTTACAGCTTATCCCCACCCTGGACGTGGGGGAAAAGCGTCTGTCCGTCATGCCGAACGCCGGGTACCCCACGGTTTTGGGCCGCCGGACGGTGTTCGGGGGCCAGCCGGATTATTTTGGCGAGCAGCTTGCTGAAATCGTCCGGGCGGGAGCCTCCATCGTGGGGGGCTGCTGCGGCACCACCCCGGCCCATATCGCCCAGGCTGCCGCCGTCCTGAAAAAGCCCCTGTCCCCGCCTGTCTCCGTGGCGGAAAACGCCCCGGCGGAGGCGGCCCCGGCCAGCAATCCCCTGTGGGACAAGCTGGCCGCCGGGGAGCGGGTGGTGGCGGTGGAGTTTGACCCCCCGGCGGACGACGACATTGCCCCCTTCCTGGAGGGGGTGCGGGCGCTGCGGGACGCGGGGGCCGACGCCGTGACCATTGCGGACTGCCCCATTGGCCGCCCCAGGGCGGACAGCAGCCTGCTGGCCTGCAAGGTCAAGCGGGAGCTTGGCATGGAGCCGCTGCCCCACATGACCTGCCGGGACAGGAACATGAACGCCACCAAGGCCCTGCTGCTGGGCCTTTCCATGGAGGACGTCCACAACGTCCTGCTGGTGACAGGGGACCCCATCCCCACAGAGGCCAGGGACGAGGTGAAAAGCGTTTTCAACTTCAACTCCCGCAAGCTCATCCGTTACGTCGCTGACCTGAACGAGACGGTTTTTCACACCCCCTTCCGCCTATACGGCGCGCTGAACCTGAACGCCAGAAACTTCCACATTCAGCTCAAACTGGCCCAGGAGAAGGAGGCAAATGGCGTCTCCGGCTTTCTGACCCAGCCTGTCCTGTCCCAGCGGGCGCTGGATAACCTCCGCCTTGCCAGGGAGACCCTGAAAGGGAAAATCCTGGCCGGGATCTTCCCGGTAGTCAGCCATCGGAACGCCTGCTTTCTCAATAACGAGATCGCCGGGATGGACGTCTGCGACGAGATTGTGGCCCTCTATGAGGGCAAGGAGCGGGAGGAGGCCGAGGCTCTTGCGGTGAAGATCTCCGCCGAGATCGCCCGCCAGGTCGCCCCCTATTCCGACGGGCTGTATCTGATGACCCCCTTCCGGCGGGTGGAGCTGATGTGCCGCATTATGGCGGCGCTGTAGAATCCATGAAAATATTGGCCTGCTGTCTTGTAATCATGCTCAAACCATGGTATAATTACAACGTTTCAGTTAATTCATTAACCTGAATTAACAAGATATTGGAAAGGAAACGAAAGGAGCAAACCATGAAAATTCGCAAGCTGATTGCCCTGCTGCTGATGGGCGCCATGTTGCTGGCAATGTCCGGCTACACGGTGAATATCACCATCGACGACCCGGAGCTGCAGGCGCTGGTGGAGGAGGCCATGTCCTCCGCCGACACGGAGGGCGCCCAGGAGGGCGAGGTCTATGTCTACGGCGGCTGGTACTACACCGTCTCGGACGGGGAGGCCACCATCGTGTCCACCAGCGACGCCATCAAGGCCGCGGAGGTCATTCTCTTCCCCGCAGAGCTGGGAGGCTATCCCGTGACCGCCATCGGCGCCAACGGCACCGCCGTCATTACGAACGCCTCCGGCTGGGTGCTTATTCCCGAGGGCGTGGAGAGCATCGCCTCCGGCTCGTTCTATGACTTAAACCGCACGCCGGGCTGGAGCTTCCCCTCTACCCTGACCGACCTGCCGGAGACGGCCCTGGCGAGCTGCGGCGGCACCTTCTACGCTGCCGTATGCCCCGCCGCCCAGGAGATGGGCGAGGCCACCGGCCATGAGATCGACCTGACCGAGATGGAGACCGTCACCATTGACGGCGCGGTCTATAACGTCCCCGCCGACTTGGCGGATGTGGATCTGACCGTCTATGCCGCCGCTGAGGAAGAGGACGAGGCCGTCATCGACGTATACGCCGCCGCCGCTGCCGCCGCCACCGTGGACGTGCCTGCCGATTCCATTATCGACGGGGCCGTGGCCGAGGGCGTCGAGCTGCCGGAGGACGTGTTCGACGAGGTCGCCGACGTGGACGGCGAGGGTACCAACAAATACATCTCCACCATGGGGGTAGAGACCGGCACCACCTACGCCGTGGACGGCTGCCTCTATGAGATGATTTACATCACCCAGAACGTCCGCTACTCCACCAAGGCCCAGATCATCAACGCCGTCTATGAGACGGAGGGCCTGGTGTACGGGGAGGACTATGACCTGATCCGCCTGTATAACTATGTCCACAGCTACGCAAACGGCCCCCGGCCCGGCGACTTCCACATCTACACCTGCTACCTCTATAAATCTGTGGGCGACACCATTGACGGCGCCACTACCAACTTCGAGTGGGAGCGGGCTTATGAGCATATCGTGGACGGCGTTGACCAGGTGATTCAGGGCGACGTCGCCACCCTTATGGTGCAGGCGGGGGACACCGTCACGGTGAATAACCTCTACTCCTGCAACAACACCATTGCCTACGGCCCCTCTGAGGCCGCGAACTTCTACGGCCTGGGTTCTGCCGTTCTCGTGGACGGCGGCAACTCCACGGACTACAGCATCTCCTCCTATGAGGACATCGACTTCGGCACGGACGACAGCTCTGTTATCCTGAACGACCCGACCATCGTCGGCACGGAGAATGTTCTCTACGCCGTGGCGGGCGGCACCGCCTATGTGTACGGCGGGCGCTACTTCGGCTGCTCCAGCGGCGGCCACGGCTTCTATGTGGGCATGGGCGGCAAGATTGCCCTGAACGCCGACGACTTCATCGACGAAAACGGCCAGCCCATCATCGACTATGAGACTCTTCTCACCCTGGTGGACGAGCGCCCGGGCCTGGACCTGGGTACCGCCCAGCGCACCGAGCTTACCGAGGGCTGGAACGCCTACGCCGAGCCTGTGTTCTCCCAGGTGGAGGATGAGGACATCGCCATCCTTGTGACTGCGGATGAGACCGGCACCGCCCTGACCACTGACACCGGCGGCGGCGTCATCGTGGCGAACCGCATTTCCGCCACCACCTATGGCCGGGGCTGCGCGGGCGTCTATTCCATCGGCGGGGACGAGAGCTATGTGTTCGTCTATAACTCCTCCCTCCACTCCAACATGGACGCGGCCCTCTGCTCCGCCTCCAACGGCTACATCTTCGCCTTCAACTGCGACCTGGAGGGCGTTTCCGGCATCAAGACCCGTTCCGGCGGCAGCGGCACCTGGATCGGCGTGGAGGCGTATAACAGCCGCATTATCTGCTCCTTCGACCCGGATGCCTATGACTTCTATGACCTGGGTTCCGACGAGGATTCCTGGGAGCTGGACGCCGCCATCTATGAAAACTGGGCCTGGGCGGACGACGCCAGCATGGTCAACGCCCCCATGCTCAATATGTTTGTGAACAAGACCAACTGCACCTGGGGCGACGATTTGACCACCGTCCAGAGCTACTGGTTCCAGGATAAGACCACTGCCCCCCAGACCGGCGAGATCATGGCCTGCGTCATCCTGACCGGCACCGCCCCTGTCACCGTCCATAGCTGCCTGTTCGTGAACGAGAACTATGAGCTGTACGCCGACGAGGGCGCCACCAACTACCTGGTGGCCGGTGACAACGGCGGCAGCGGCAGCATTTACTTCTATGACCAGAACAGCGAGACCAAGTGGGATCTGACCGGCGAGAGCGACGAGACCACGGAGCTTGTGGGCGACATCTATGTGGCGGAGATCGTCACCATGACCGGCCCCGACGCAGGCTCCGGCCCCTCCACCGTGAACGCCTACTTCTATAACTCTGAGTGGACTGGCAAGACCGTCAACTGGATGCAGAACGCGAACCTGACCTTCGACGCGGACTCCACCTGGACGATTACGGAAGACTGCGGCGTGGGCGACCTGGTGCTGGCGAGCTTCAGCCAGCTCTCCGCCGAGGAGCCTGTCACCCTGACCGTGTATTACAGCCTGACTGTGGACGGCCAGACCATCACCGAGGATCTGACCACCGGCAACGTGACCATCGTCTTCGAGGAGCCTCTGGAGGCCACCCAGTCCGCCACCTCCTCCGCCAGCGGCGAGGCCAGCGGAGCCAGCGGTGAGGCGTCCTGACAGCAAATAACGCCTAAAAAACAGCGTTCCCCTGGAGCCATTGGCTCCAGGGGATTTTTAGACGCAAAAATATAGATTTTATCCCAGCGCCACATCCAGGGCCATCATCAGCGTAAAGCCCAGGGCGAAGCAGACCGTGCCGATGTTGGAGTGGCTCCCGGCGGACATTTCCGGGATCAGCTCCTCCACCACCACATACAGCATGGCCCCGGCGGCGAAGCTGAGTAAATAGGGCAGGGCGGGTACCAGCACGCTGGCGGCCAGGATGGTGACGAGGGCCCCAGGGGTTCCACCGCCCCGGACAGCGCCCCGGCGGCGAAGGCCTGGCCCTTGCTCATCCCCTCCGCCCGCAGGGGCATGGAGATGATGGCCCCCTCCGGGAAATTCTGGATGGCGATGCCCAGCGACAGGGCCAGCGCCCCATCAGGGTGATGCTCTCGTTGCCGCTCATCCACCCGGCGTACACCACGCCCACGGCCATACCCTCCGGCAGGTTGTGCAGCGTCACGGCCAGCACCAGCATGACCCGGCGGGACAGGGTGGTCTTTGGCCCCTCGCACTCGTCGGTGTTTAAATGCAGATGGGGAATGATTCTGTCAAGCAGCAGCAGAAACAGTACGCCCGCCCAAAAGCCCACGACCGCCGGGACAAAGGCCCATGTACCCATAGCCGACGCCTGCTCCATGGCGGGGATGAGCAGGCTCCATATGGAGGCCGCCACCATCACCCCGGCGGCGAACCCGGTCAGCGCCCGCTGAAGGCCCTGGCGCATGGCCCTTCCCATGAAAAACACGCACCCTGACCCCAGAGCCGTGCCGAGAAAGGGGATGAGGATTCCCTGAATAACCTGTATGGACATAAATTCTCCTTCTATGC
>JAJQFY010000169.1 GCA_021200935.1 Oscillospiraceae bacterium | reverse complement strand
CGGTATAACCCCTGGCGGTGTAGGTAGCCGCTGTCACCTCCGCCTCATAGCTGTGACCCGTGGCGGGGATGGTCTGGCTGTCCTTCACCGCGTCACAGTTGGCGCAGTGGATGGACTGGCTGCCATCGGTGGTGCAGGTGGCGGCCTTGTCGATGGTATATTCTGTCTCCCACTCGTGGCCGGTGGGGTCAACGCCTTGGGTCTCTATGCAGCCGCAGACGGTGCAGACCCGCCGCTCGCTGCCATCGTCTTCACAGGCGGGGGAGGTAACAGTTTCCCATTCACCGAAGCTGTGGCCCGTGGCGGGGATGGAAACTGTCTGCTCATTCGTATAGGTCACACCCTCAAAGGTGACGCTGGCCGTGTAAACCGTCTTCCCTGCCGTCGTGCAGGCGGCGGCGGTGGTCTGGCTCGTCACCTCGCAGGTCTCCGTCACAGTACCATCTCCTTTGTCACAGGTGAATGCCGCTGTGGCGGTGCTGTAATCTTTCGACCAACTAAAGACCGGGATGCTGCTGTAGGTGTGGCTCTTCACCACGTCGCCGGTTCCGCTGTCACTAAGCGCCGTTGCTCCAACGCCGCCGGTGCTGTCACAGGGGACAACAATCGTACCGTTGTTGATAATCGCTCCGCTGTCTTCCGCGTCAAGGGTCACGTTGTCTCCCAGCGTCAGAGTAACGCCCGCCGGTATAGTCAGTGTCCGGCCCGAAATAACAGTAAAGTCCTCTGCCAGCGTGTAATCTGTTAAATAGTACATGGCTGTTCCAGTGAGTGCATATCCCTGAATATTCGCATCAGCACCCAGTTTATCTGCGTCAATCGTTCCATTATACAGAACTTGTCGATTGCTCTCGGTCAAAATTTCAACATCACCTACCAACTCAAGATCACTAAGGAAATAGATGCCGACCGTGTCGCCAGTAAGCTTGATGGTAGAGCCCTCAATATATGCGCTGGCATTTTGAACGCCATAACCGCATAGGATTCCATATTTTGTAGAAGCCGAAGTCACGGTAACTTTACTGTTAATAATGCTAAGAGCCGGGGACGACTGGCCTGTTCCCGCAGCAAAAATGCCCGGATAAGGATAGTTCGGAATAGACACAATCACAGTACTGTCAGAGATTTCGACGTTCTCCATCGCATAAATAGGACAGGTGCCAGTTGAATCTGTAGTGGAGGTTATACTAACATATGCTTTTTTCTCCACCGCAAAGGTTCCACTTAGAAGCCAGCCCAATTCAGCGGTAGCGGTAAATGATACCCTTTCAATAGTGACATCCGCAAATGTTCCGTTGCTGACATAATTATAACCAGAAAACGTCATCGAATCATTGCTGGTTCCAGTCAGTATAAGGTTCACCACTGCTGCGTTGGTTAGTTTGGTGTTTGTGAAAAAAAGCTGACCAAAATTCGAGATGCTGTTGGTTCCATTCAGTTTGACTGTAATAGTCGCCGCCTCTGACATTGTCGGCAGGATAATTGCGGCTGTCGTTGCGTAGCTGTCGCCCCCGGTCAGTGTCAGGTCAGTAAGCGTCAGCGTCAGCGTATCCGCGTTCCAATCCCAGCCGTCGCCGCTGGCGCTTGTGCTGGCATAGTCTGACAAATCCAGATTAGCAGCCGAAGCAGGCTCATTTTCTGCGGCCAGCATAAACGTTGCGGTCATGCTCGCTTCTGTTTCCACAGCCTCCTCTGCAATTTCCCCACTCTCCGCAGGTTCCCCTGATGTCTCCTCAGTCTCCGTAGATTCGTCGTCCTCCACAGATTCTTCTGTGATTTCTTCCAGGGCGCTTTCCTCCGCGTCCTCCGTCTCCTCCGCAAACGCGGCGGCAGAGAACAGAGACAGCGCCATGAGCAGGACGAGAACCCAGGTTATGATTTTCCGCTGTTTCATTTTCAAATCCCTCCTATACAGGTTTTCCCGCGTCCGCTTTGGGAACGCAAAAAACGCCTTTTGACGCGGTGATAAGCCGCGCCAAAAAGACGTTATGGATAAAAATGGAAATGGGTTAAGGGCGCAATTATGCCTGCCGCCTGCCGCCTGCCGCCTGCCGCCTGCCGCCTGCCGCCTGCCGGGAACAGCATAGTCCGCACTGCCACGCCTGTCAACCCCTTCTTTTGAGAATTGGAAATTATTTTTCCAAGGGAAAAGGTCAGGATTTCCCTATATATTTTACAGACATAGGGAAATCCTGTCAATCCACAAAAGTAACAAATTTCGGTTTCCCGCTTACTTGGTGCCGAAAATCCTGTCCCCCGCGTCCCCAAGGCCGGGGACGATGTAGCCATGCTCGTTCAGATGGTCGTCCAGAGCGGCGACAAAGATGTCCACGTCCGGGTGAGCGGCCTGCATAGCCTCCACCCCCTCCGGGGCGCCGATGATGGACATGAGCTTGATATTCTTCACGCCCACCTCCTTCAAAAAGGTGGCCGCCGCCGCCGCGCTGCCGCCGGTCGCCAGCATGGGGTCAACGATGATGACATCCCGCTCCGCGATATCGGGGGGCATTTTGAAGTAATACTTCACCGGCTCCAGCGTCTCCGGGTCGCGGAACAGGCCGATGTGGCCCACCTTCACATTGGGCATCATAGCCACCATGCCGTCCACCATGCCGAGACCGGCCCGCAGGATCGGCACCACCGCCAGCTTTTTCCCCGCGATACGGTGACAGGTGGCCACGGCCACAGGGGTCTGCACCTGCACCTCCTCCAAGGGCAGGTCGCGGGTGGCCTCATAGCACATAAGCTGGGCTATCTCGCTGACAAGCTCCCGAAACTCCTTGACACTGGTCTTTTCATCCCGCAGGATGGACAGCTTGTGCTGAATGAGAGGGTGGTCAAAAACCATTACGTTGCTCATATTCTTTCGCTCCTTTGTATATAGTCAGGCCGTCTTTCAGGAAAGATACAGCCAGATTCCCGCCTCGACGGTCAGATAAATCATGCAGGTGTAGTCCCCAACGGAAACGCCCATGGTGTAATCTGTCCAGCCCACCTGCCCCAGCAGGGGGGCGATCTCCTCCGCCGTGAAGCCGAACACGTCGCTTTGCAGCATGGCGTCCTTTGCCGCGTACCAGACGCCGGTGCCAATGCTGTTTTCCTGCTCGCTGATGCGGATGTCTGTGGGCCGCCCGGCCTCTGAATCCCAATACAGATCCAGGCTCAGGGTATCGCTTTCAAAGGCGGCGTGATATATCCCGTCCGTATCGTCCAGAACATTCACCCCATCCGCGGCAAAGGTGGTACCCGCCGCTGCGTCGATTTCCTCCACAAAGGCCACCATGTCCGCCGAGGCGTCGGAGACCTCCCGCTCATAGCCCTCCGGCAGCTCCCGCTCCGTCCAGTCCTGGCCCCCGGTTTCGAGATAATGACGCAGATTCGTGTAATCCGTCACAATCTCTGTCACGTCGCTTCCGCCCCAGTCGCTGTAGTCAATGTCCACATAGCACAGCGCCCGCTCCCCCACGGAATCGTAAAACGCCTCCGCGCTGGAGGTATCGCTGCTTTCCAGCACGTCGTACAGGGAAAGGGTCTGAATTTGCAGGGGTTCCACAATGCCGAGAAGTTCGTTCATCTCCGCCTGGGTTCTGTTCCAATACGGCACGGTGGCGTACTCATAGGTGAAGGAGCCTCTGCCCCCAAGCTGGGCCACCAGGGTATAGGTCGGCCCATAGGTAGACATATTCTCTGAGTACATATGGCCGAACAGATAGTAGTCGTCCCCCACCTTTTCCAGGCCGATGGAGATATTGCCCCAGCCGTCAGTCGGCAGAATCATGTACTGGTCAGAGCTGCTTTGGGAGATTTCCCCGTCCTTGGCGTCGTAATAGAGGACGTGGACGACAAAGGCCCGCTCATACAGCTCGTCGTCGATGTCAACGCCGGTCTCCGTGTCGTACAGCCAGGAGGCAAAATAGGTGTCCAGCCGCATATAGTTCGACAGGTACAGGACAATCATTTCCAGGCTGCCGTCCCCGTCATAATCGTGAATCTCCGCGCCGATGATGCCGGTCTCCCCCTGCACCCACAGGGCCTCCTCAAAATTCTTGCCCCCGTCCAGCGTGATCTCCACCGGGTCTGTCGTCACCAGGCTGTACTCGGTCATAACATCGCTTTGCAGATAGTCGTAATAGTCCGCCGCCGTGGGAAAATCCGCCTCCGGCTCCGGGGTCTCCGCTGTTTCCGGCTCCGCCGTCTCTTGGGCGGCAGTCTCCGCCGACATGGTCTCGCTGACAGCGGCGGTCTCCGGCTCGTCCTCCGTCTTGGCGCAGCCGCCGCAGACCAGCAGCGCCGCCGCCAAAAGCAGCGCCAAAAGTCTTTTGATGGATTTCATTTTCTTCTCCCTTCTAATTCACTGGTTTTATTCCTGGGCCTTCAGCCTCGCCTGACGCTCCCGCTCCGCCTGGCTCAGCCGCAGATAGACCGGCAGCAGGGCCTCCGGCGGAACCGGGGTCTTGTTCTGTGCCGCCAGGCCCACGCCCCGGGCGCTTTGAATCCGCAGCGGCTCCGGGGCCAGGCAGAGGGTCAGGCCCGGCTCTTCGCTGAGAGTATTATAGCACAGCGCGGCCCCGTCTCCAAGCAAAATCCAGGGCTTTTGATATTCTTTCAGCTCATTTTTCAGCTCCTCAACGGCAATGGCCCGGTCAGCCGTCAGCCGCCGGGGGCAGCCGTTTTCCACCGTGAACAGGGCGTTATACACCTGGCTGCGGCGGGCGTCCATGGCGCAGCAGAGCATGGCCCCCTCCCTGTCCGGCCCGCCCCAGGCCATGGCCTCCAGCGTGGAAACGCCGACGGCGGGGATCTCCAGCGCCCAGCAAAGGCCCTTGGCCTCAGACAGGCCAATACGCAGGCCCGTGAAGGAGCCTGGCCCCTGGGCCACGGCCACTGCGCCCAGGTCAGTGAGCTTCTTATCCAGATTTTTCAGCAGCGCCTCCGCCATGGGCAGCAGGGTGCGGCTGTGGGTCAGCCCGGCGTTCGCCACGGACAGGCCCAGCATAGCCCCGTCCTCAAATATGGCCGCGGAGGCGGCCTTGGCGGAGCTTTCCAGCGCCAGCATCAGCATTTCTGCGGCCCCCCTTCAATCGAAATTTCCCGCTGGGTATCGGACAGCTTGGAAAAGCAAATCACATACTCGTCCCCCTCAAAGGCCCCGGAGACGTTCTCGCTCCACTCCACGGCGCACACGCCGTTCCGGGACAGATAGTCCTCCCAGCCGATATCGTACAGCTCCTCCGCGTCGGACAGGCGGTACATATCGAAATGGAACAGGCTCCGGGGGCCAATGTACTCGTTTACAATGGTGAAGGTGGGGCTTGTTACCGGCACATCCAGGCCCATGCCCCTGGCCATGCCCCGGACAAAAGCGGTCTTGCCGCAGCCCAAGTCGCCGTACAGCGCGGCCACGGAGCCATCCGCCGCCGCCGCGCCGAACCGCTCCCCCAGCGCCTCCGTCTCCCGCTCAGAATTTGTTATATAGACCATATTTTATAGCTCCTTGGTAGCGTAGGCATTTAGGTCGCTGCCAGCTCTTGTTCCCGCCAGGTATTCATAATAGCCCTGGGCGCCGATCATGGCCCCGTTATCCCCGCAGAGGCACATGGGCGGGGTATACAGGGTCTTGCCCGCCTTCCCGCAGGCGGTCTGGAAATCCCGGCGTATGCGGGAGTTTGCCGCCACACCTCCGGCCACGGCGATATGCTGGTAGCCCAGCATATTGGCCGCCTCCATGGTACGGCCCACCAGGGATTCCGACACGGCCCGGCAAAGGCTGGCCGCGAGGCTCGGTTTATCCAGCGGCTCCCCGGTCTGCTCGCAGTGGTGGACGATGTTCACCACGCTGGTCTTCAGGCCGGAAAAGCTCATGTCAAAAGGATTGTCCCCCACATAGGGCCGCGGCAGGTCATAGCGGTGGTCGTCCCCGTTCTGGGAAAGGTCGTCGATTGGCTTGCCGCCGGGATAGCCCAGGCCCATGACGCGGGCGGATTTATCGAAGCACTCCCCCGCCGCGTCGTCCCGCGTCCGGCCCAGAACCCTCATATCCGTATAGCCCCGCACGTCCACCAGCATGGTGTTGCCCCCGGAGATGGCAAGGCACAAAAAGGGCGGCTCCAGCTCCGGGTAGGCGATATAATTGGCGGCGATATGGCCCCGGATATGGTGGACGGGGATCAGCGGCACATCCAGGGCCAGGGCCGCGCTTTTCGCGAAATTCACCCCCACCAGCACCGCGCCGATGAGGCCGGGGGCATAGGTGCAGGCCACTGCGTCGATATCCCGGCGGGACACCCCGGCCTCCGCCAAGGCCCGGTCAGCCAACTGAACGATGACCTCCAAATGGCTGCGGGCCGCGATTTCCGGCACCACGCCGCCGTATATTTTGTGCAGGGCCACCTGGGAGAATATCTGGTCGGTCAGCACCCGCCGCCCATCCTCCACCAGGGCCACCGCCGTCTCATCACAGGACGATTCCACAGACAAAATAAGCATATCACATCACCAACGTCATAATTATGGCGTCCTCTCTGGGTTTTATAGTTTTTCCGAATAAAATGGGTCGAGGCCCTCGTTCAGCAGCCGTTTCAAATCCTCCTTGCTGGGCAGGACGGTCTCGTATTTGCTCGCAAAAATCTGTGTGTTGTCCTCCGGCAGCGTCATTTCCACAACAGCGTCGTTTTTGTCCTTGCAGAGGACAATGCCGATGGTCGGGTTTTCCTCCGCCAGCTTCACCCTTCGGTCATAGTAATTGACATACATCTGCATCTGGCCGATGTCCTGGTGCTTCAGCTCACCGATTTTTAAATCGAACAACACAAAGCACCGCAGGATTCGGTTATAAAACACCAAATCGACCCGGAAATGCTCTTCGTTGAAGGTAAAGCGCACCTGTCGGCCAACGAAAGCGAAGCCGGTTCCCAGCTCCAGAAGAAACTGCTGCAAATGGTCGATAATCCGCGTTTCCAGCTCGGACTCGGAATATTCCGGCAGCTCCGGCAAACCAAGAAATTCCAGCACATAGGGGTCTTTGACCGCGTCCTCCGGCTTTTCCATGACCTGCCCCTCCGCCGCGAGCCGGGCGACCTTTTCCCTGTCTCCGCTCAGCGCCAGGCGCTCATACAGCGAGCTGTCATACTGCCGTTTCAGCTCGGTCAGGCTCCAATCGTTTTTCGCGGCCTCGATTTCATAAAAGTGCCGCTCATCTGCGTTGGAGATTCGCATCAGCTTTAAATAGTGAGACCAGCTCAGATAAAATTTCCGCCCGGTGCTGGTGGATGGAAGATTTTGGAATTGGCTAAACGATGTTTCGCCAATTTGATCCTCGGCGTACACGCGATAAAACTGTCGGATATTTTTGAGATTTCCAACGGAATAGCCCTTGCCGAACCGGGCGGTCAGATACTCGGACAAGCCCTGAATAAGCCGCCGCCCATAGGCGGCCCGCTCCGCGCCGTTTTGCTCCTCCTCGTATATCCGGCGGCCTATCTCGAAATAGGTATACACCATGGAGAGGTTGACCGCCGTTTTGGCCTGCTTTTTTGCCGCCGCCAGCAGGGACGATATTTCATGCAGAAAGCTCTCGCTGATTTCACCCATACTGCCGCCTCCCCCGCGCCCTTCGCGTAAGCATATCACATCACCAACGTCATAATTATGGCGTCCTCTCTGGGTTTTTCATAGTAATTTTTCCGGCGGCCCACCGAGGCGAAGCGGGCGTTTTCGTATAGGGCGATGGCCGCCTGGTTAGAGGCGCGCACCTCCAGGGTCAGGGTAGCCATACCCTGGGCCCGGCAGCGGGCAATGACCGCGTGAAGCAGAGCCTCGCCTATCCCCTGACGGCGGCTGGCCGGGGCCACGGCGATTTTATCCAGGCTCGCCTCGTCCAGCACGGTGGACAGCACGGCATAGCCCAGCACCGCGTCCCCCTCCGCCGCCACAATGAATCGCTCCCGCAGGCGGGCGATCAGCTCCGGCGGCCAGGGAGAGTCGAAGCAAAGGGCCTCCAGGGCCGCAATCTGGCCGGTATGCTCCGGCAGGGCGTTGATTATCTCCATGGCGTCAATGGGCGTCCGCCCAGCTTGCCCCGGTGCCGGTGTCCGCCGTCAGGGGGACTGGATAGTGGACGACGTTTTCCATCTCCTCCTCCAAGATCGCGGCGGCCCGCTCCGCCATATCCGCAGGACACTCTACAATCAGCTCGTCATGCACCTGGAGCAGAAGCCTTGCCTGGGGCAGCTCCTTTTTCAGCCGGTCATACACCCGAATCATGGCGAGCTTGATAATATCCGCCGCCGTACCCTGAATGGGCATATTCCGGGCCACCCGCTGCCCGAAGGAGCGGACATTGAAGTTAGAGGCTTTCAGCTCCGGCAGGTACCGCCGACGGCCAAAGAGGGTGGACACATAGCCCTGCTCCTTCCCCTGCTGAATGACGCTCTCCATATACTCCCTGACCCCATGGTATTTCGCCATATAGGCGTCGATATAGGTCTTGGCCTCCGCGTTGGAAACCCCAATATCATCCGCCAGGGAAAAGGCAGATATGCCGTATACGATGCCGAAATTCACCGCCTTGGCCTGGGAGCGGAGCTGGCTCGTCACCTGCTCCAGGGGGACGCCGAACACCTGGCTTGCCGTGACAGCGTGGATGTCCTCCCCAGACAGAAAGGCATTGGTCATGGTCTCATCCCCGGAGATGTTCGCCAGGAGCCGCAGCTCTATCTGGCTGTAATCCGCGTCCACCAGCACGTTCCCCGGCCCGGCCACAAACATACGGCGGATGCCGGAGCCGAGCTGACGGCGAATGGGGATGTTCTGCAAATTCGGGTCGCGGGAGGAAAGCCGCCCCGTGTCAGTGGCAGTCATCTGGAAAGTAGTGTGTATCCGCCCGTCCGGGCCGATGGTTTTCATAAGGCCGTCCGTATAGGTGCTTTTCAGCTTGGTCAGCTCCCGATATTCCAGCGCCTGGCCCACGATGGGGCGCTTGTCCCGCAGCCGTTCCAGCACCTCCGCGCTGGTACTCCAGCCCCGGTGGTTTTTCTTCCCTGTGGGAAGGCCCAGCCGCTCAAACAGCACCTCGCCAAGCTGTTTGGGGGAATTGATGTTAAACTCGCTCCCCGCCTGCTGCCAAATCTCCTGCTGCAGCGCCGTAATGCCCTCCGTCAGGCTCTGGCCGAAGTCATACAGCGCCTTTCTGTCCACCAGAAAGCCCACCCGCTCCATATTTGCCAGCACCGGGCAGAGGGGCAGCTCTATCTCATAATACAGCGTCTCCATCCCCAGCGATTTCAGCTTCTCCGGCAGCACCTGATACAGCGCGTATATGGCCTCCGCCTTGTCAAGCTCCTGACTCAGATACTGCCGGGAGAGCTTTGGCAGCGCGTAGTCCGACGCCGTGGCATCCAGCAGATACCCGGCCAAGGCCGTGTCGAACACGAAGCCCTCTGTTTCCAGGCCGTCGGCCAGCAAAAGAGACATCAGCTCCTTGACGTTGTGGCCCAGCTTTTTCACCCCGGCGGAAAACAGGGTTTTGAGAAAGCAGTTATAATCCAGCCCCGCCTGCGTCCAGCTCACCTGGAACACGGCCTCTCCGTCGCAGAGGGAGAGAACGTCCAGTCCGTCCTCCGGCCAGACGGCGATATACGTCGCCGACTCCAGCACCGCGAACAGCTCCTGGCCCGTATATTCCTTATGGGGCAGGGCCTCTGGCTGCGCCTCGGCAGCGTCCTCCCCGCCCGGCTCCAGGCCCCATTTTTTGATGAATCGTCCAAAGCCCAGGCGGCTGCATATATCATACAGCGCCCCGTCCGGCTTCAGCGACCAGAGATTCTCCTCCGGCGCAAACTCCACCGGGGCGTCCCGCCGTATAGTCGCCAGGGTATAGGACAGGCGGGCGCTTGCCTCGCCCTCCGTCAGCTTCTTCCGCTGTCCGGGCTTAATGCTGGCGTCCTCCAGGTTTTCATATACCCCATCCAGGGTTCCGAACTGGCGCAGCAGGGCCAGGGCGGATTTCTCCCCAATGCCCGGCACACCGGGGATATTGTCCGAGGAATCCCCCATCAGGGCCTTCAAATCCACCATTCTGGACGGCTCGAAGCCATATTCCTCCCGGAAGCGGGCGGGGTCGTATTCAATGGTCTCCGTTTGCCCCTGGCGGGTCTTGATGTGAACGACGTGGGTCGTGTCTGTAATAAGCTGGAAGGCATCCTTGTCCCCCGTCACCAAACGGCAGTCCCAGCCCGCCCCCTGGCAGGAGGCCGCTATCGTCCCCAGAAGGTCGTCCGCCTCCCATCCGGCCAGCTCATACCGGCGGATGCCCATGGCATCCAGCAGCTCCTTTAATATTGGTATCTGCGTCTGCAAATCCTCCGGCATGGGCTTGCGGGTTGCCTTGTAGGCGTCGCTCATCTCATGGCGGAAGGTGGGGGCATGAACATCAAAGGCCACGCACACCCCGTCCGGCGATTCCAGCTCCAGCAGCCGCTCCAATATAGCCACAAACCCATACACCCCGTTGGTGGGCGTCCCGTCCGGGGCGTTGAGCATATGAATCCCGTAATACGCCCGGTTCACAATAGAGTTGCCGTCCAGAACCATCAATGTTTTTCCCATATACCACAGCCCCCAGCGTTGGTGATTTATCGAAGATACTATTATAATGGTATACCATGATTGAGCCAATTAGTCAACCGAGCCTGCGCCCCAAAATATCCGCAAGGCATTGATACGGCACGGATTTTTTATTTTTCCAGCGCCGCAGGGTCTGCCCGTCTGCGTTGGTGGTGGTTTTGTGCGGGAAAGTATGATACAATACATCCGGGACAAAATAATTCAGTTATCCAGCGCCCGGACAGGACGCGATTCGAGGTGAAGCCCTATGTCAGACCGTTCCTACATTGCCATTGACCTGAAATCCTTCTACGCCTCGGTGGAGTGCGTGGAGCGCGGACTCGACCCGCTGACTACCAATCTGGTGGTAGCCGACAGGAGCCGCACGGAAAAGACGATCTGTCTTGCGGTTTCACCCTCCCTGAAATCCTGCGGAATCTCCGGGCGGGCCAGATTGTTCGAGGTGATTCAGCGGGTAAAGGACGTGAACACCGCCCGCCAGCGCCGCGCACCGGGCCGCGCCTTTACCGGCTCCTCCTGCGACATCCGGGAGCTGAACGCCGACCCCGCCCTGTCACTGGACTACATCGTGGCCATGCCCCAAATGGCCCACTACATCCAGCGCAGCACAGAGATCTACCAGATATATCTCCGCTATGTGGCGCCGGAGGACATTCACGTCTACAGCATTGACGAGGTATTCATGGATGTAACGGATTACCTAAAAACCTACCGGCTCACCCCCCGCGAGCTGGCTATGAAAATCATCCAGGAGGTTTTGAAGGAAACCGGCATCACCGCCACCGCCGGCGTCGGCACAAATCTTTACCTGTGCAAAATCGCCATGGACGTGGAGGCCAAGCACATCCCAGCGGATAAAAACGGCGTTCGCATTGCGGAGCTGGATGAGAGAACGCACCTCAGAACCTTCCTCAAGAACATCTCCATAATAATGAGCGAAGATTAAGAGGTTTTTCTTGCTAATAGGTTTCTTGCTAGAAGTCCTGTGGTTGTTCGTGGCCTTGTGGCTGTTCGTATTTCCAGTCTCCCGCTTGTCCACACGCATCCCTTTCTGATTACTGTTCACAAGTCTTCCTCCCCGTAGTCTCTCCCTCAAGGCTCCTTGAGCCTCATGGTCCTTATCAAAGAACCGCATCTATCAGTAGCAGCTGTGGACAATGCTTATCTTTGCTACCATCCACAGCGATTTTTCGTTTTTTCGCTTGCCTGTGGCGATCACCACAGGCATTTATCTCCATCTGCGCTCATATTGTGCAATCCTTACAAAACCAATCCATCGTTTTTGTCTATTCCTTACAAAGGAAAAACTGAGTTTGTTTTTTGTGGTCGATTGTAAAATGAAGTTGAACACCTAAAAAATCCATAGCGATTG
>JAJQFY010000205.1 GCA_021200935.1 Oscillospiraceae bacterium | reverse complement strand
GATATATCATGATGAACGTCGGCGGCCTGCGCCCCGGCATCGAGGATTTGTCCGAAATGGGCCACGAAAACAGCCTGGGCTTCTGCATCGGCGACAACACGGAGAAAAACCCCTGGCATCCCCTGCACGTTGATTTCGGCTTCGGGGCGGAGGATTCCGCTGTCACCATGTTCTGGCCCCAGGAGCATCGGGCCTTGAGCGGGCATTCCGTGGCGGATTTTCTGTCCGGCCTGTGCAAGATTAACGTGGTGGGCTGGGAGCCGGGCATGGAGATCATCATGACGCCCATCTGCGCCAAAATGTTTGCCGATGAGGGCTGGGATAAAAAGCGCATCCTGGAGTATGTGGTGGAATATGCCCGCCGTCCCGGCTCGGAGGTGGACATCCGCTGGCTGGTTGGCAACAATCATATTCCCGCCAACGTGAGCCTGCCGGTGGATATGACCCATTCCACCCGCACCTTCTGGGACACCAAGCATATGTTCGCCCTGGTAGGCGGCGGCGCCGCAGGCCTAATGATGACGGTTCTGGCCGGAGGCGGCGACCACGGCGGCCCCTCCTGCACCAAGATTGAGCTTCCGGCCCGCTGGAAGGAGCTGACAGCGGAATACGCCGACGTTCGGCCAGCGTATATCGCCTACTGACACGGGGAAGGAGCCGCGCCCTGCGATCTGTGTGCGGTATGGAACGCCCCGTCCCCGATTGCAGGGCAGGCTGTGAATACAGGTTCCAAATACACCAACCACAAAAATAATTAAGGAGGAAAAACATGAGGGCAAGTATTTTTTACGCAGGCTTTTATCGGTTCTGATGGCGCTGTGTCTGTGCCTTGGCCTGAGCTGCGGGGCGTTCGCGTCCAGCGGCGAGGCCAGCGCCTCCAGTGTCCCCGGCGTGATCGAGGTGGACGGCGGAACAGCCTCCGTCACTGCGGAGACGGCAGAGATCACCGTAGCCGGAGAGGTAACGGATTCGTCCGCCAGCGGGGCGCTTATCACAGATGATGATGTGGGAACCAGCGGCCTGCACATCACCAGCGGCGCCTACACCCTGGGCGGAGAAGAGGGCTATTTTGGCATCGAATACGATGAGGACGGCGTTCCCTATGCCACCGAGGAGGGGGAATACAACAGCGTCATCATCCTAAACGACGCGGCCCATGAATCCGACCTGCTCTATTCCCAGGGTAGCAGTGAAAACTCCCTCGGCACAGGCGTTTATGCAGAAGGAGAGGACTCCCTGCTTTACGTGGAGAACAGCTATATCTGGACCAGCGGCGCGGTGCGTTCCGCCATTGGCGTGTATCAGCTTGGGACTGTGGTGGTAAAGGACAGCTATATTGAGTCCACCGGCGCCCTTGTCTGCTACAAGCCGGTGACGCGCCTGCTTCTCAGCACCTGCCGGGCCAATGTGTTTGTGGGCGGCAGCGCGTACTATTATAATACCACCGCCGTATCCGGCGACTGGGGCGCGCTTTCCACGGATACCGGCGGCGCGAACAGCACCTATCTGTACGCCTACAACGTGCTGACCGACAACCCCAACGGCGGCTACAGCACCTATGCCGACACCAACTGCTTTGTGGAGATATACGGCAGCGAGATGTACTCCGCCGAGTACGGCGGCTTTATCGCCTGCTCCGGCGTGCTGCGTATCGGCTCCTCTGACGAGGCCAGCGAGGAGGCGCTGAAGTACGCGGACGAGGAGGATCTGCTTACCGAGAGCAAGGACAGCCTGGTCTCCGCCTGGCGCAACGCCATTGTCGTCCATCTGGTGGACAGCATGGGCAATAACTCCGGCTATAACACCACCACCGGCGTTCTGAATATCTCCAACACCACCCTTCAGACAGACAAGGACATTCTCACCACCAGAGACTATTACAACGACGAAAACGGCGACGCCTACGGCGAGTGCGGGTACTTCCTGAACTACAGCGCCGGCTCCGGCATTGCCCTTCGTAGCACCAACATCGAGATGACCCTGGATAACGTCACCTTCGACGTGTATGAAAACGCTGTCACGGGCCGTCCGATCGCGATTCATTCCATTTTGAACTACGACGCCCGCGGCGCGGTCAGCGTTCCCGATGGGGAGGAATCCCTGGGCCAGAGCATCGCCCTTTCCAACATGAGCGTGGACGGCGACATCGTCCATAACGACTACCAGCGCCCTATGACCATTACCACGGAAAACGTGGTCATCAACGGGGCCATTGTCTCCGGCACCTGCGCCGCCTGGAACGCCCTTTGGAGCGACGTGGAGGACAACGGCCTCGCGGAGAACTTCGACGCGGATATGATCTATTCCATGCTGACGAAGAACGAGACCTATGACACCGTCTGGGGCGTCCGCCTCAGCCTGGACGCTGATTCCGTCTGGAACGTCAGCGGCGACTCCAGCCTTTACAGCCTGTCCGTGGAGGAGGGCGCGGTCATCCAGGCCGCCGATGGGTACGAGATAGAGATTTACGTGGACTGCGCCATGAGCAACAGCGACACGTTCTATGACTGCACCACCGGCACCCAGGTGGACAGCCTGCCCGCCGGAGAGTATCAGGGCGTGGTGATACTGACATCTGAGGCCGCAGACACAGCCGGGGCCAGCGGGGAAAGCGCCGCAGCCAGCGGCGATTCCAGCGAGGAGGCGGCCCTCGCGGCCAAGAACATTTCCTACCAGCACAACGATTATGCCGCCGTGGCCGTGAACAGCGGAGAGGTTTCCCTGTCCCCCGAATATGTGGATATTCTGGCCGTGGCCGATGAGGCCCTTGTCACGGGAGAGCAGGTCGCGGGAGTGTATATCTTCGCGGAAAACATCGGCCGCGTCACCGTGGACGAAACAGACGAATACGCGGCGTACACGGTAGGCGTGACCGGCATTTCCGTGGTGGACAGCAGCACAGTCATCGGCAGCGACCAGGGCTACTACGACGTGAGCTATGAGATCGGCGGCAGCGAGGTACCTGAAGTCACCGACGGCAGCGAGTACAGCAACGTGATCATCCTGGACAATCAGGATGAGACGGTGTGGGACGAGGCCAACATGCGCCGGGGCGAAAACAGCTATGGCGTGGGGGTTTCCACCGGCGGCCTGGATTCCTACGGGGAGACCATACAGGTCGAAAACACCTTTGTCTGGTTTGACGGGTGGGTTCGGACGGCGCTTCTGTCCAATTACGGCACGGATTCCCTGGGGGCGGAGATCGTGGTGAGCGATTCCACCTTCGTGGGTCTGGGCGGAGAAAGCTACAAATACGGCTGGATGGCGCTGTATGGGGGCGCCAGAAGCACCATTCTCCAAACAGGCGGAAACCACTATTTTTACAGCAGCGAGATCATAACCGAGGGCTGGGGCGCCTATGCCCTGGAGGGCGTACCCTCCAACCTGATCATGGTCAACAGCCTGGGGGTCGCCTACGGCGGCGGCTACGGCGTCTATAATCCGGGAACCCTCTGGAGCGAGATGTACGGCTCCCGCCTGGAGTCCGCCATGTATGGCATGTTCCTGACAAACGATTCCAAGGCGGTGATCGCCGCCCTGGACGATGTGGACGAGGACGGGGTCTCCCTTTACAGCGATTCGGTGGTCTATGCCTACGAGGAGCAGGAGGAGGTTGCGGCCAGCGAGACCGTCGCCGAGGACGGCGGCAGCTATATCAACGCGGATTTTGCCGCCCTTCTGATCCATAACACGGCCATGAGCCGCAACGGAACGGATGGAGACGAGGCATACACCTATGTTCACGGCTCCGTGTTGTCCACGGTTGACCCAACCTACAGCTTTTCCGACGACGCCCTCAGCATTTACCTGCTGGATTACACCGCCAGCGAGGATTGCGTAAACGGCGGGGCCTCCCTGTTCTGGATTGCGAACTGGCGCGGCGCGGCCATTGTGAACCGCTCCAGCAACTGGACCCTTACCATTGAAGACAGCGAGCTGCTGAGCCGCACAGGCGAGATATACCACAGCACCCCCGATTGGGAGGGCGCCAACAAGGTGGAGAACTTTATGATTGACGACTCCGTCACCAGCGCCCCCGGGTCGGTTGTTACGCTGAAAAACATGAGCGCCTCCGGCGACGTGATTCACGACGATTTCTTCCGGCCTATGAGCCTGTACCTGGAAAGCGCCGAATTGGAGGGCGCCGTGGTCAGCGGAACCATGGGTTCGTGGAACGAAAAATTCAGCGTGGAGTCCATTCTGGCCAGCGAGACCTGGGCCTGGGCCCAGGAGCAGGTGGCCGCCTGGCAGGCGGGCGAGGTGCCAAATTCCATCCAGAACGAGCTGTCCGCCTACGGGGATTTCGAGCTGTCCGCAGAGCGAATTTCCGCCAACCTGACCTATGACCCGTCCGAGGTGGATAAGACCTTCGAGGGCGTGTCCGTCACGGTGGACGGCAGCTCCAAGTGGATTGTCACCGGGACGTCCAGCATGGCCTCCCTTTTGATGGCGGAGGGCGCGGAAATCGTCGCCCCGGAGGGCATGAGCCTGACGGTCTATGTGGACGTCTCTATGGACAACGCGGATGCCGCCTTCGACGTATCTACGGGTACCGAATTGGCGGAGCTTACCCCCGGCACATATGAAAACGTGGTGATTTTGGTCGCGTAAGGCACCCATCCGGGAAAGGGCCGATTCCGTCGGCCCAGGCAGCCGCCCAGGTCTTTTGCGCCGGAACAAGGCGCAAAAGACCCGGCGGGGCCAAAGCCCTGTTGATTCAGCGCTTCCCGCATGGTATGATTATTATCAGGATACCCTTAAAAAATTAAAATAAAAAGGAGAACCCAATGAAAGCAAAACGAATCCTGTCCATCCTGCTGGCCGTGGTTATGTGCCTGGCCCTGGCAGGGAACGCATTTGCCTTCTCGGAGGCATCAGGGGAGGCCGCGGCCTCCGGCGGCGGGGCGCTGCCTTCCGGCGGTTCCTTCGGGGACGTGACTACCGGCTCCGTGAACAACACCGTCATCCTCATCGAGAGCGGCGAGCTGACGGTCAACGAGGAGGCTGCCGACGTGTACCAGGTCGCGGAAGGCGGCGAGGTGACGGCAGAGAGCATCACGGGCTTGTATCTGGAAAATGATACCATTGCCAACAGCGTCACCGAATCCGGGACTACGACCCAGGGCGTGACCGGCATCACCCTGGTGGACTCCTCCGGCGTCATCGGCGGCTCTGAGGGCTATTACGCCGTGGACGAGGGGGACGACCCCTTCTCCCTCCCCACCGTGACCGAGACGGACGACGGCACGGGCTACTCAAACGTCATCATCCTGGGCGGCTCGGACAGCGTGTTCTCCCGCCAGAGTTCAGAGGTGGCGGACGGCGCGGCGGTCGCCATCGGCGGCAATGACAGCGCTGACACCATACTGGTGCTGGAAAACACCTACCTCTGGACAGAGGGCTTCAAGCGCACCAATCTTTTTGCGGACGATGGGGACGCGCTCATCGTGGTGCGGGACAGCCGCATCGTCAGCCCCGGCGCGGAAAACTATAAGCTGGGCTGGCAGGCCCTGTACGGCGGCGCCCGCTGCACCCTGCTTCAGGCGGGCGACAGTTGGTTCTATAATTCCGAACTCGTCACCGAGGGCTGGGGCGGCCTGGCTATCGACAGCTCTCCCAACCTTGACCTGTACGCCGCGAACACCACAGTGGACGTGCTGGGCGGCGGCTATATCAGCTATACCCCCGGCGACGGCTCCATCAACTTCTATGGCGTGCTTGGCAATTCCGCCCAGTACGGCGTGTTCGTAACGGGCAACTCCACCGCCTATCTCCACTCCACAGACGACCTGGACGAGACCGCCGCGGCCTACATGACCGAGGAGGACGAGGCCGCCGAATCCGTCACCGGCGACGGGCGCACATATCTGACGGCGGACTATGCCGCCTATCTGGTTCACCAGGGCGGGGCCAACTCCACCACCACCGAGGCGTATCTCTTTGCGGAAAACTCCGTTCTCTCCACAGAGACCGAGCTTTATATCTCCGATAACTCCCACTTCCTGAACGACAGCTACGGCGGCACAAGCTGGTTCTGGAGCGAGCTTTGGCGGGGCAGCACCTGCGTAGCCCGCAGCACCAACGCCACCTTCGAGCTTGACAATGTGGAGCTTATCTCCCGCACAGGCGTTATCTTCCAGTCCGTTGTCAACTGGGAGGGAGCGGACAAGAGCTTCTCCCTGGAGGCCGGGGATGAGGCCGTAGGCAACAGCCTGATCATGCGGAACATGGACGTCACCGGCGACATCCGCAACGACGACATCTACCGCAACCTGTATGTGGACATCACGGACACCACCATCACCGGCGCCATGGTCTCCACCACCATTGAGACCTGGAACGCCATGTGGACCGTGGAGACGCTGGAGCAGAGCGCGGCCTATGCCTCCGCCCTGGAGGAGCAGGCAAGCTGGGCCGACGAGATCCCCAACGCCACCTACGACGCGGAGTACCCCTACGCGGACGCGGAGATAGACCTGGAGATGGTGTCCGAGTATCTGACCCAGGCCGATTACGCCGACTGCAACGGCATTTACCTGACCCTGAACGAGGGCGCGGTCTGGAACGTCACCGGGGACAGCCAGCTTGTCAGCCTGACCGTGGCCGAGGGCGCAGTGATAAACGCCGAGGGCTGCGAGATCTATGTAAACTGCGCTGACTATTTCGACGTGACCACCGGCCAGCAGGTAGAATCCCTGGAGGCGGGCGAGTATGAAAACGTAGTCATTCTCGTGGCAGCCGGGGACGCCTCCGGCGAGCTGGATTTTAATGATGGGGCTGACGTGAGCGCCAGCGACAGCCCCACTACAGTTCTGAAAGGCGCAGCGCTGCTGGATTCCACCTACAATGGCCAGGTGCTGGACGTTCTGGTGCAGGACGGGGTCATCATCGCCGTGGGCGAGGATCTGGAGGGCGACGAGGTCATCGACCTGACCGGCTATACCCTGATGCCGGGGCTTATCGACGCCCACGTCCATGTGGCGGGGAGCGACTATAACCTGGAGCTTCTGGCGACCTGGTCCAGCCAGGGCGTTACCTCTGTGCGTGAGCTGGGGATGCTCTCCACCCTGGGGGAGGATGAGTATTACGACCTGGTGCAGGCGGCCAACGCCGATTCCGCGAACGCCACGCTGGTCACGACCGGGAAATACCTGGACGTGGCAGGAGGCTACGGCATGGGTCCCACGGGGAACATGGGCGTGGAGATTACCAGCGCGGAAGAGGCCGTGGCCGAGGTAGAGCATAAGGTTGCCCTTGGCTATCCCCAGGTGAAGATCGGCATTAACTCCGATGTAAACCGCATGACGGCAGAGGAAATCTCCGCCATCATCGAGGCGGCCCACGAAAACGGCATGACCGTCTCCGCCCACATCAACTATGTGTCCTATTTGGAGGAGCTGGTGGCCCTGGGCATTGACGAATCTGCCCACACCCCCTCCGACGAGATGAGCGAGGAGCTTATTGAGGCCATGGTGGAGGCTGGCGTCGCCATGAATACCTCCGGCGCGGAGGACGTGCTGGACGTAAAGGTGGCGAACCTGGCCGCGTTCTATGAGGCTGGCGATCTCGTCACCGTGGGTACCGACCTGATGAGGAACTACGACACCGCCGCCGCCTCTCTGATCGAGGAGATGCGGGTACTCATCGAGGCGGGACTGACCGTGCAGGAGGTCGTCGCCTGCACCACCCACAATAATGCCCAGGCGCTTGGCCTCGCCACCGGCGACATCGCCGTGGGCCTGGAAGCGGATCTGATTGCCGTGGAAGGCGATGTGGACGAGACCCTGGACGCCCTGGAGGACGTAGACTTCGTCATGAATAACGGCGTCGTTGTCGTCGGATAAGCCAACAGCAAAACAACGCGCCCCTCTGGCGGCTGAATTGCATCCTGTCAAGAGGGCCATGAAAAAATTGACGAGTTTATATGGATATCGGTTATGTGATTTAAGCCCGATACGCACATGGCCGATCATAGAGTATCCCAAATGCTGGGGCTGTATCAAGACAATTTCGTTTTGATACAGCCCCATTAGAAAAAAATCCGGCACAGCAACCACGATCTATGGCTGCTGTGCCGGATAATAATATAATATTAATAGGGGAACGGATACACTTTTTCCGCAAAATGCGGGGCATGAAGCTGAAGCAACTTGGGCAAGCGGTGGGGTTCCCGGAGAGCAATGCCGATGTGCGTATGGCGCAGTACGAGTCCGGCAGCAGAACGCCGAAGTCCGACATCACGAACCGCTTGGCGGAGGCATTGGATGTTTCGCCACAGGCACTGACTGTCCCGAATATTGCCTAATGTTCCACCACAGGGACTGAGGGACATATTTATGGATAACCTGATGATGAATAGGCGCGCAAGAGTAACAAAAGTGGCCCTGGACAAAATGTCCAAGGCCTCCTTAGCCGTAATCTGTCTGCCCACGAAGAGGGTTTCAAGTTACGAAAATCATAACTCGAAACCCGCACGCAAATAACTCTGTGCCTGGTGGTAGTAAATCCTCACTTTTAGGATTTACTACCACTTTTGCATTTGTCGATCCAATCTTTCAATCAGCATACACCAGCTCAGCCAGTATAATCTCCTCGGTCCTGGCTTTGATGTTGTTCATGCGGCGCGCCCATTCCATCTGATCGCCCCTTTTCAGAGCGGCGGTAACGCCCTCATGTTCGGCCATAGCGGGGATCATGACCTCCAGCCGCTGATGACAGGCTTCGTCGATCTCTGCCAGATGAGGGAACAGTTTCTCTGTCAGCACCAGGTCGCTGTACTGAATAGGCCTGTGTTCCCGGAGAAAAGCTCGGCGCATTCTTCCGTATTTTCCGAGGTGGTAGTGTGTAGTGTCTGAGAGTGCGATGTCGGGGAGATAGTAGTCCCCACATTTTGTGTAAGTGATGTTCATATGAAGCTCCGTTCACAGTCGAATTTGTTTGCAGCTATGGTAATCCTAGGCATATCATCTTCCGATTTCTCATAACTGCCGTCCATTCGCCACAAATGAGCTTCAGTCATGATGTGTTCTCTGGGCAGCGGTGTAAGTTGCCCTTTATAGAATACATCTTGATACGGCCCCTTGACTTGACTAGGCGGTATTTACAGGTTTGTGTACCCCTCCAGGTATTCGTCCACGGCCTTGGCGCAGGCGCGGCCTTCGGCTATGGCGATGGCTACCAGGGAGGCGCCCCGGTGCATATCCCCGGCTACGAATACCTTTTCGTTTTCCGTGGCGAAGCTGTCCTCCAGGCCCAGGCGGCCCTTTTCGTTCAGGGTCAGGCCCAGGGCCTCCGGGGCCAGGGGCTCCGCGCCGGAAAAGCCTGCCGCCAGCAGCAGCAGCTCCGCCGGGAGGGTTTGGGCCTGACCGGCGGTCTCCACCGTCACGGCGGTCAGGGCGCCGGTTTCATCTGTCTCCAGCCGCCTGGCAACGGTCTCGTACAGGCGGGGGTCATGGCCGAAGCGGGCAATGGCCTCCTCCTGGCCGTAATCCGGCGCGCCGGTCTTGGCGGGATAGGGCCAGACCCGCGCCGCCTCAGCGGGGGCGGGCTTGCGGACGAGCTGGGTGACGGACACGGCCCCCTGGCGCACGGCGGTGGCCACGCAGTCCGTGGCGGTATCCCCGTTTCCGATGATGACCACCCGCTTGCCCCTGGCGGAGCAGTCGCTCTCCGTCCCGGCCAGAACCGCCTTAGTGCTGGCGGTGAGATAGTCCAGCGCCTGATATACCCCGGCGGCGGGGGCGTTTTCATAGTCCACGGAGCGGGGCTTTCTGGCTCCGCAGCAAAGCACCACCGCGTCGTATGCCTCCAAAAGGGCCGGGCCGGTCACGTCCCGGCCAACCTGCACCCCGGTGCGGAAGGTGACGCCCTCCGCCTCCATCCGCTGAATGCGGCGGTCAATGACGGATTTTTCCAGCTTCATGTTGGGGATGCCGTACATCAGAAGGCCCCCCACCCGGGCATCCTGTTCCAGCACGGTGACGCTGTGGCCCCGCTGGTTCAGCCTGTCCGCCGCCGCCAGCCCCGCCGGGCCGGAGCCGACAACCGCCACCTGGCGGCCTGTGCGGACTGCGGGGGGCTTGGGGGCGATCAGGCCGTTTGCGTAGCCGTATTCTACCAGGGCCAGCTCATTGTCCCGGATGGACACCGGCTCCCCGTCCAGGCCGCAGGTGCAGGCCGCCTCGCACAGGGCGGGGCATACCCGGCCTGTGAACTCCGGGAAGCTGTTGGTTTTCAGAAGTCTGTCCAGGGCGTGAACCCAGTTGCCGTTGAATATCTCGTCGTTCCACTCCGGGATGAGATTGTGGAGCGGGCAGCCGAAGCCGGACTGGCAGAAGGGGACGCCGCAGCTCATGCACCTGGCCCCCTGAAGCTGCCGCTCCTGCTGGGGCAGCTCCCCGTGAAATTCCCGGAAATCCTCTATGCGCTCCGCGGGGGCGGCGCAGGGCCGCTCCGCCCGCTTGTATTCCAAAAAGCCTGTGGTCTTTCCCATGTCAGGCCCCTCCCTTCTGTACGGCGTAAAACGCCTCCAGCTCCGCCTGCTGCCGGGGGATTCCCTTTTCCTCCAACTGCCCGATGGCGATAAGCATACGGCTGTAATCCGTGGGGGTTATCTTCTTAAACAGGGGGAGCATCTCCTCCCAATTTTCCAAAATGGTCTTGCCCCGCTGGGAGCCGGTGGCCTCCACATGGGCCGTGATCATGGCCTTGAGCTTGGCAATGTCGTATTTTGCCGTGACCGCGCCCATGGACACCATGTCTTTGTTGAGCTGCAAATACAGCTCGTGCCGCTCGTCCAGCACATAGGCAATGCCGCCGCTCATGCCCGCGGTGAAGTTCTTGCCCGTGGAGCCGAGGATCACCACGCAGCCGCCGGTCATATACTCGCAGCCGTGGTCGCCCACGCCCTCCACGACGGCCTCCGCCCCGGAGTTCCGCACGCAGAACCGCTCCCCGGCCATGCCGTTTATGTAGGCGCAGCCGGAGGTGGCGCCGTACAGGGCCACGTTTCCGATGATGATGTTCTCGCCGGGGTTGATGGCGCTGTTTTTCGGCGGGCGGACGATCAGCCTGCCCCCGGAAAGGCCCTTGCCAAAGTAGTCGTTGCTGTCCCCGGTCAGGCGGATGGTCATGCCCTTGGGGAGGAACGCCCCGAAGGACTGCCCGCCCCCGCCGCTGGCCTCGATGGTCAGGGTGTCATCCGCCAGGCGGTTTCCGAACCGCTTCGTCACCTCCGAACCCAAAATGGTGCCGAAGGTGCGGTTGGTGCTGGAAACCTTCACGGAGACCTTCTTGGGGGTGCCGTCCCGCAGCGTCTTTTTAAAGGCGGGCAGCAGCACGCTCTCGTCCAGGGTCTGCTCCAGGTGGAAGTCGTAAGCCGCTTCCGGCTTGTGGTACACAGCGTTTTCCGCCTGGTGGGCGGTGTTTAAAATCCCGGACAGATCCACGCTGCGGGCCTGCTCGCTGGCGATATTGGTGCGAACCCGGAGCAGGTCGGTGCGGCCCACCAGCTCGTCCACGGTGCGGACGCCCAGCTTCGCCATGATTTCCCGCAGCTCCTGGGCCACGAAGCGCATGAAGTTCATCACATACTCCGGCTTTCCCTTAAAGCGGCAGCGCAGGTCGGGGTTCTGGGTGGCAACGCCCACAGGGCAGGTGTCCAGGTTGCACACCCGCATCATCAGGCAGCCCATGGAGACCAGCGGCCCGGTGGCGAAGCCAAATTCCTCCGCCCCCAAGATGGCGGCGATGGCCACATCCCGGCCTGTCATCAGCTTGCCGTCCGTCTCCAATATGACCCGCTCCCGGAGGCCGTTGGCGATCAGGGTCTGGTGGGCCTCCGCCAGGCCAAGCTCCCAGGGCAGCCCGGCGTTTTGGATGGAGTTGCGGGGGGCGGCCCCGGTACCCCCGTCATAGCCGGAGATCAGCACCACCTGGGCCCCGGCCTTGGCGACGCCTGCGGCAATGGTGCCTACCCCCGCCTCGGACACCAGCTTCACGGAAATGCGGGCGGATCGGTTCGCGTTTTTCAGGTCAAAAATAAGCTGGGCCAGATCCTCGATGGAATAGATATCGTGGTGCGGCGGCGGAGAAATCAGGGACACG
>JAJQFY010000085.1 GCA_021200935.1 Oscillospiraceae bacterium | reverse complement strand
TCAAAACAGCATCGAAGGGAGTCAGTTTTTTTGATAGATAATTACCTTAGCGGGAATCTTTACGTTCTGGGAACAATGTTCCCCTTGTCCTTATAGATATGTCCAGCCGGAACTACCCCTCTTACGGAGGAGAGGGGGTAGACGCTGCTGCCCCGGCCTATGACGGTGCCGGGGTTCAGGACGCTGTTGCAGCCCACCTCCACATGGTCGCCCAGCATGGCCCCAACCTTTTTTCGGCCTGTCTCGTGGCGGACTGCCCCCTCCGGGATAACCACCAGGGTCTTGTCGCTTTTCACGTTGGAGGTAATGCTCCCGGCCCCCATATGGGCCTTATAGCCCAGGATGGAGTCCCCCACATAGTTATAATGGGGAACCTGCACGCCGTCGAACAGGATGACGTTTTTCAGCTCCGTGGAGTTTCCCACCACGCAGTCCTCCCCCACCAGGACGCTGCCCCGGATAAAGGCGCACTGACGCACCTCTGTTCTGTGGCCGATGATGCAGGGGCCGTGGATATAGGCGGAGGGGAACACCTGGGCATCCTTGGCGATCCACACGCCCTCCGCCGGATGGTCATACTCCGATGCCGGAAGCGCGGCGCCCAGAGAGAGGATGAAATCCCCAATGCCCGCCAGGGCCTCCCAGGGATAGACTGTCCCCTCCAGCAGGGGGGCCGCCGCCGTATGCTCCAGCGAATACAGCTCCTTGGTCGTAATCATTTCTTCACCTCGATGAGATAACCGTTTTTCTCCATAGCCGCGATAATGCGGTCAACGGCGGCCTCGCAGATCTCCGGCGATCCGGCCTCCGCCATGACCCGCAGAACCGGCTCTGTGCCGCTTTTCCGCAGCAGCACCCGGCCATCATCCCCCAGCTCGCGCTCCACGGCGGACACTGCCGCCGCCACACTCTCGTCGGCCAAAACGCCGCCCTTGTCGGTGACGACCACGTTTTTCAAAACCTGGGGGTAGGTAGTCACGTCGGAAACCAGCCGGGACAGGGGCAGCCGGGTCTCCGCCATGATTCGCATGACCATAATGGCGGTGATGATGCCGTCCCCGGAGCGGGCGTATTTGCGGAAGATGATATGCCCTGACTGCTCGCCGCCGATGAGGTGGTTGTTTTCCTTCATATTTTCGTACACATAGCGGTCTCCCACGGCGGTCTTTTCGTAGCCGATGCCAGCCGCGTCCAGGGCCTTATACAGCCCCAGGTTTGACATGACCGTTGTCACCACCGTGTTGGAGGGGAGCTGGCCGTTGTCCTTCAAAAAGCGGGCGCACAGGTACATGATTTTGTCCCCGTTTACCACCTGGCCACGCTCGTCCACGGCCAGGCACCGATCTCCGTCCCCGTCAAAGGCGAAGCCGCAGTCAACGGGATGCTCCCGGACATATGCCTGCAAACCCTCGATGTGGGTGGAGCCGCAGCCGTTATTGATATTCGTCCCGTTGGGCTGGGCGTTTATGACCTGTACCTTGGTCCCCAGGGCCTTGAACACCGCCTCCCCTATCATCCAGGTGCTGCCGTTGGCGCAGTCCAGGACGATTTGTTTGTCTTCAAAGGGGCGGTCGGAAATGTCCGTCAGGTAGCCGATGTACCGGCTGCGGCCCGCGTAATAGTCCACGGTGCAGCCAACCTTTTCCCGCTGTGCGTAGGGCAGCTCCGGCACAAGGCCGTCGATATAGCGCTCTATCTCATCCTGGAGCGTGTCGTCCATCTTCTCCCCTTCTCCGTTTATCAGCTTGATGCCGTTGTCGTAAAAGGGGTTGTGGCTGGCGGAAATCATAACGCCGCAGTCAAAGCCCTCTGTTCTGGCGATATAGGACACGCAGGGAGTGGTGGTGACGTGAAGAAGATACGCGTCCGCCCCGGAGGCCACGATGCCGGAGGACAAAGCGTCCTCGTACATATAGCTGCTGCGGCGGGTGTCCTTGCCGATGACAATGTGGGCCTTATGCTCCCGGCCATAGTACCAGCCCAGGTAGCGCCCGATCTGGAAGGCGTGAACGGGGGTCAGGTCTACATTTGCCTCTCCGCGAAATCCGTCTGTTCCAAAATATTTTCCCATATTTTCCTCCTGATAAAAACCGGCGGCCCGCTCATAGAACGGGTCTGTTTTGGCATACTAAGGTCATGCTGACGATGTTAAAAATATTTATAAACGCCGTGGTCATATACGGCGTGCTGGTTCTTCTTCTGCGGCTGATGGGAAAGCGGCAGCTTGGCGACCTGGAGCTTTCGGAGCTTATTGTCACCGTGCTGGTGTCCCAGGTGGCCGCGACCCCCATCACAGACCCGGACAAGCCCCTCTGGTACGGCATTGTCCCGGTTGTCACCCTGCTGGGCATGGAGCTGGCGTTATCCTTTTTAATGGCAAAAAACGTAAAATTCCGTGCGATTTTGGCGGGGCAGCCCGCCCTGCTCATCGTCCACGGACGCATAGACCAGGGCCAAATGCGGCGCAACCGCTTCACCCCGGACGAGCTGGCCGAGGCCCTTCGCAACGAGGGGGTGCTGGACATGAACGCGGTGGATTACGCCATTTTAGAGACGGATGGACGCCTCAATGTCATTCTGGCCCCAGAAAACCGCCCCGTCACTGCCGGGCAGATGAAGCTCACCCAGGAGGACACAGGGTACCCCATGATCGTCATTAACAACGGGCGCGTCATGGAAAATAATCTCCGCCTTTTGGGCCGGGATATGAACTGGCTGAATGCTCAGCTCAAGGCCCAGGGGCTGAAAAGTCCCCGCCAGGTGTATATGATGACCACGGACGTGACCGGCGGCATATTTCTGGCCCCTAGGGAATCCAAATAGGCTCAGTCCTGCCCGGTCTCCCCCTGCTTGTCGCCCAGCAGCTTTGTCAGCTCCTCCATGAAGGTGTTCAAATCCTTGAACTGCCTGTAGACCGAGGCAAAGCGGACGTAGGCTACCTCGTCCAAATCCTTCAGGCGCTTCATGACCATCTCTCCGATCTCCGTGGTAGTAATTTCCCGCTCCAGCGCATTTTGCAGCTCCGCTTCCACGGAATCCGCAATAGCCTCCAACTGACTCAGAGGGACAGGCCGTTTCTCGCAGGCGCGAACCATACCGTTTACAAGCTTCACCCTGTCAAAGGTCTGGCGGCTCCCGTCCCGCTTTATCACCACTAGGGGCATTCGTTCGATTTTCTCATAGGTGGTAAATCGCTTGGAACACATCAGGCACTCCCGCCGACGGCGGATGGTGCTGCCCTCGTCCGCTGGCCGGGAATCGATGACCTTGCTCTCCGCATAGCCGCAATAAGGACACTTCATGGAGAATCCTCCCATACAATAGAAATCTAATCTGCTAAATAATATCGAATCTTAGTATAGCACATATCGCAGCATATTGCCACAAAAATATTATGTCACCCTTAATAACCTGCATTCCTGCCAAAACAGGAAGAAATTTTGCCTTGCGGCGGCGGGCGCATTTTTGTATGATGGGGGCATGAAACGATTTTTACATAGTCTCAAGGAAATATCCCCGGCGGGACTTCTGGCCGTGCGTATCATTCTGACGCTCTGCTGCGCTATGGTGTTTGCCGCGTTTGTGATTTGCCTGTTCGCGGGGGAGCCGTGCGCTGCCAATTTCGAGCTGTATCGCCTGGCGCAGGAGATGGCGGACACCCCCGCCGGGGTTCTGCTGCTGGCTGGGATTGGGCTTATTATTCTGGAATCCCAGCCGCAATAGCCTCTATTTCCTCCCTGGAGGACAGTATATTCAGCGCCTCCAGCATGGCGTTCGCCGTCATGCGCTCCGGCAGGCCCAGGGCCTTGAGCAATATTGCCCGCCGGGCGGCGCTGTCTGACCGCCCGGAAAAGCCCAGGGCATACAGCTCCGCCTTCGTAATGGGGGAAGACTTTTCCTCCGCCTTCTGGGTCTCATCCAGTATGGTGGCCCCGGCCCGGCGGAGGGCCTGCTCCAAAATCTCCCGGCTCATGCCCTCCACACCCAGCTTCCCCTCCTTGGAGGGGGCTTTTTTTCGCCGTTCCTTGCCATAAACATCCGGCACATAGGCGTGCTTTACCAGGGCAGGGTCTATGGCTCCCTTGAGAAAATTGCGGATGACAAAGCCGCCGCCATCCCCGTCCGTCAGCACCACAAGCCCTTTTGCCTGGGCCAGGCGGCGCAGGAGCGCCAGCTTCTCCCTGTCAGAGAAAATGCCAAAGCCCTCGGTTTCGATAATCACCGTATCCACCACCTGGGACAGGGCCGCCTTGTCATACCGTCCCTCCACCACAATGACCTCCTGAATCCGCATCATGACCGATCCATGGCGAGCTGCACCAGCAGCTCCTTCATCAGCGTCTCCGGCTCCCCGCCGGTGTCTTTCATGCGGTAATCGCATTGGGCGCAAAGACTGACCGCCCTGGCCAGCCGTTCCTGAGAATAATTTTTGCAGGCCCCCTTCAGCAGCCGCAGGGGATAAGACCGGCCCGAAAGCTCCGGGATGCAGGTGGTGATATAGTCCTCTCCCCTGCCGCTGTCCGCCGCCACGCGGGCCACATACAGCCGCCGGAACTGCTCGCTGACCATGGCAATCTGTTTTTGAGGCGGCTCGTCCCGATCCGCCAGCAAATCCGCCAGCAGACCCGCCGCCTTGTCATAGGCCCGGCTGCCCAAAGCGTCGGTCAGGTTAAAAATCGTGGTTTCCGGGGCGCGGCGGGCCACGGCGTCGATGTCCTGCTTGGTAATGCGCTCTCCCTCGGCGTACCCGGCAATTTTCGTGATTTCTGGTATCAGGGTGTTCATCCTGGCCCCGCACACCCAAATCAAATGCCGTGCCTCGGCGCCCTCGATGGTCTTCCCCTGGCTCTCCACGCGGCGGACAACCCAGCGGATAAGCTCGCTCTCCCTTGGACTGGAAAAGGACAGGTCAGGCCCCGCCTTTTTCATGGCCTTTACCGCCCCAAGGCGGCTGTCCGGGCTGTATTCCGGGCCAAAGAGAAAGACCACGGTGGCCCATTCCGGCACGTCGGACAGAAGGCTTTTCAGCCGCTCCGGGTCGTAGGCAGAGGTCTTGTTCACATCAAAATCCCGCACCTCCACCAGGGTTCGCTCCCCCATAAAGGGCATGGCCTCCACGCTTTCTGCAAGCTGGGCCATATCCAGCGCCGGGCCTTGCAGCCGGTGGTGGTTAAGGGCCTCTGTGCCAGGCTCCAGGCACTGCGCCTTCAGCTCCGCCAGAAAGCTGTCCCGCAGATAATCCTCCTCGCCGCGGAGAATATACACCCGCGCCGGGCCTTCGCTTCGCAGCCGTTTCAGCTCTGCGCTGTAATCCGCGCCGCTCTTTTCCGCCTTAGCCATTGTTTTCCTCCTCTGTCAGGGTGACGGCAACATTGCCCGCCTGGTCTGTCCGCAGCACCACAGGGCAATAGGCCGCCAGCCGCTCTAAAATTTCCTCCGCCGGCAGGTTATAGGAGTTATACCCCACGGAAATCACCGCCGTCTCCGCCTGGGCCGCCCGCAGAAACAGCGGGCTGGACGCGGTTTTGGAGCCGTGATGCCCCACCACCAGCACATCCACGTCCGGCACAGCCCCCTGCTCCAGCAGGGCCAGCTCCGCGTCCTCTCCGGCGTCTCCCATGATGAGGGCGCTCCCGCCGCCTACTTCCGCCAGGACGACGATGCCGCGTTCGTTTTCATCGCTGCCCGCCTGGGGCAGGTACATGGTCAGGGTCATATTCCCCACCTGCGCCGTACAGGCGGCGGAAAGGGCCACTGTCTGGGTTCCCTGACGCTCCGCCAGGGCCAGAATATCCTCCAGGGTATCGTCTCCGTCCTCCGCGTCGGCGGGGTAGATGAGATAGCTCACAGCCATGCGGTACAAAAGCTCCTCCACCCCGTTGGTGTGATCCTCGTGGAGATGGGTCAGAATCAAAACGTCCACCCTGGACTGGCCCAGGCTAAGCAGGTAATCCGCCGCCACGTCCCCGGCGTTATTCTGCCCGCTGCCGCCGCAGTCGATCAACGCGGCAGCTTTTTCATCGGTCAGGGCCACGCTCTCGCCCTGGCCCACATCCAGCACGGTCAGTATGCCGCCCATCCGCCGGAGGGACACGTCCCCGGTCAGCAGAACCGCACACAGCCCAATGACACACAGGCTGGCCGGGATGCCAAGGCGGATATATACGCCCCGCCGTCTCAGGATATACCACAAAATCATCAGCCCATACACGCCCAGGAGCCACAGGGCGGCCCGGTTATCTGTTGTATACAGGCAGGCGAAGGGGATGGCCGCAATGGTATCATACACCAGCATACACCACCGCACCAGCCAGCTCATCACCCACCCCAGCAGTGCCGCGAAGCCCGGAAGCACCGCGCCAAGGACGCAGAGTACATACCCCGCCCCGAAGCAAATTTCAACAACGCCAAGGGTCAGCAGATTCGCTATCGGCGAAAACAGCGGCACAGTGCCGAAATACCAGGCGGACAGGGGCAGGGAAAAGGCTGTGGCACCGACAGTGCAGGCCAGGCTGCTTGCTGCCGCCCGCACCAGGCTTTTTTCCATGGGCAGGTGGTCGCAGCACCATTCCAACAGCCTTGGCAGGAGAAGCAGCAGCCCCGCAACACAGGAAAAGCTAAGCTGCAGCCCCACCCCCGCGATGGCCGATGGGTTCACAAGCAGCATAACCATCAGCGCCGCCGCCAGGCTGGTGGGCGGGTCGTTTTCCCGCCCCAATACAGGGGCCAGGAGCAGCATGGACTGCATGACTGCCGCCCGGACAATCGAGGGGCGGCACCCGGCCAGCAGGGTAAACAGCACAACCGCCGCAATACACAGGAGATTAGCCCATAGACTTCTTCCCAGCACAAGCTGACAAAACGCCGTCAGCACAAACAGGTGCATTCCGCTGACGGCCACCACATGAAGCACCCCGGACAGCCGCATGGCAGCATAGTGGCCGCCGTCGTTTTCAAGGGCTGTGGTGTCCCCGGTCAGCAGCGCTGTCATAAACGGGGCCGTATCGGCGGGAAATATCTCCCCGCACAGGGTCTTGACCCGCTGGCAAAGCACCTTGGGAAAATACCGCCACGCCTGGCCGGAGCGGCCTGTCACCGTTACCTCCCCTTGTATGTACCCCAAGAGATTCTGATTGCGGGCGGTATACGTCCGGGTTCGCTCTCCGCCCCGCACCAGGGCGGAAGTAATTTTTATTTCCGTTTGGATGATATCCCCCGGCGCAAGCTCCGGCAGCTCGCCGGTATAGAGATACAGCACCGCCTTTTCCTGCGGCGCGCCCCCGGTGATACGCACCTCCAGCCTGGTGTAGCCATCCCCCGTCTGGGGGTAATCCGTCACCACAGCCGTTACCTCCGCACGCTGCCTGGCCAGGGTCTCGCAGGGCTGAATGTGAAGGGTATAATGGCCCCACCACCACAGCAGTCCTATGCTGGCGGACAGCACCAGAAGGAGCATCCGCTTCCGGGGAAGGCCATGAAGGGCCAGCGCGCCCAGGGAAAGGACGGCAAGGGCTGCCGCAATATACGGCAGCCCCGATGCTGGCAGAATATCATACTCCGCCAGAATAACGGCGGCGGTAAATCCAAGGGCCGCCCATGCCAGCTTTCGCACCGGCGGCGCTTAGACCATCTGGTCCGGCAGACGCTTGCCGCCCAAAAGGTGAAAATGCAGGTGCTTTACGCTTTGCCCTGCGTCCGGCCCCACGTTGGAAATAATGCGGTAGCCATTTTCAAGTCCCTCAGCCCTGGCGATTTTGGGAATTGCCTCCAGGCAGCGGGCCGCCACGGAGGAATTTCCCTCATCCAGCGCGTCTGCGGAGGGAATATGCTCCTTGGGAATTACCAAAATATGGGTGGGAGCCTGGGGGGCAATGTCCCGAAAGGCATAGCAATAATCATCCTCGTAGACCTTGGTGGAGGGGATTTTTCCCTCGATGATATTACAGAACAGGCAGTCGGAATCGGCGTTAATAACCATAGACATAGGTTTTACCTCCTGGTCTTCTATTATATGCCCAGCTTCTGGGCCACGATGTCGTCTGCAATAGCCAGGGCGTTGTCGGTCAGCAGCACGTCCTTACCGCCGCCCATGGCGGACTCGGCCTTGCCGCCGCCGTGACCGCCCGCCACAGCGCAGACCTGCTTGATAATGTCCCCGGCCTTGATGCCCTTGGCCACGGCGTTCTTGCCGCAGACGGCCAGGAAGGTCAGCTTCTCGCCGTTGATGGCGGCAAACACGGCCACGCCGTCCGGCTCCCGCTCCCGGAGCATATCGCCCATGCGGCGCAGCTCGTCCACGCTGACGTTGGAGAGAGTGGTGGTCAAAACCCTGATGCCGCCAATGTTCTTAGCAGCGAACAGAAACCGCTCCACCTCGCCGGACATGAACTGATCCTGAACCTTATCCAGATTCAGCCGCAGATTTTTGACGTTTTGCAGCATATCCGCCAGCTTATCCGCCAGCTCTGCGGGCTGGGCCTTCACCATGGCCGCGCTCCTGGCAAGCAGGTGATAGCTGTCCTCCACCTGGGTCAGGTACAGCTTGCCCGTGACCGCCTCAATACGGCGGACGCCGGAGGCAATGGAGCTTTCGCTGACAATGCGGAAGGGGCCGATTTTGGCGGTGTTGTCCACATGGGTGCCGCCGCAAAGCTCCACAGACCAGCCGCCCATATCCACTACCCGGACGATATCTCCGTATTTTTCCCCGAACAGGGCCATAGCGCCCTTTTCGCGGGCCTGGTCAATGGGCATTTCCTGTATATCCACATTCAGGCCGGACAGAATCTCGTCGTTCACCTGGGTGGCGACCTGGCGCAGCTCCTCCGGCGTCACGGCGGAGAAGTGGGTGAAGTCAAAGCGCAGGTAATCCGCCTCCACATAGGAACCAGCCTGATGCACATGGTCGCCCAGAACGTTTTGCAGCGCCTTTTGCAGCAGATGGGTGGCGGAGTGGGCGCGGCGGATGGCGTTCCGGCGTTCCAAATCCAGAACCGTCTCCACTTTATCGCCGACAGAGAAGCCGCCGGAAATGACCGTGCCGGAGTGCAGGTATTTTCCGCCCTTGTTTTTCTGCACGTCTGTGACACGGAACAGGCTTTCCCCGTTTTTAATAACACCCTGGTCGGCGGTCTGGCCGCCCATTTCCGCGTAGAACGGCGTTTTGTCCAGCACCAGAACGGCCTCCGCCCCGGTGGCGATTTCGTGGGTCAGCTCCCCGCCCAGCACCATGGCCAAAATCTCGCCGGAGTCCTCTGTCTTTTCATAGCCGGTGAACTCCGTGGGGGTGTTGTCAAGGCCCAGGTCAAGGCCCTGCCACGCTTCGCTCATATCGCCGCGTGCCTCTCTGGCCCGGCGGCGCTGCTGCTCCATCAGCTCCTGGAACCCGGCCTCGTCCACGGACATACCGGCCTCCTCGGCCATGTCCTCTGTCATATCCAGCGGGAAACCGTAGGTATCATACAGCCGGAAGGCGTCCTCCCCGGAAAATACGTTCCGGCCCGCGGTCTTGTGTCCATCCAGCATATCGGCGAATATGTGCATACCGGCGTCAATGGTCTTGGCGAAGTTCTCCTCCTCCACCCGGACGACCTTGGTGATGTATGCCCGCTTCTCCCGCAGGTCAGGATAGGCGCACTCGTTTTCGTGGATGACCATGTCCACGACTTTATAAAGGAACGGCTCGTTCATGCCAAGGAGCTTTCCGTGGCGGGCGGCGCGGCGCAGCAAACGGCGCAGCACGTAGCCCCGCCTCTCGTTGGAGGGGAGAACGCCGTCGCAAATCATCATGGTGGCGGAACGGATGTGGTCTGTGATAACCCGCAGGGACACGTCCATCTTATGGCTCTGGCCATAGGTGGCCCCGGTCAGGCGGGAGACCTCGTTTGTAATATTCATCACCGTGTCCACGTCGAACAGGGAGTCCACGTCTTGGCAGACCACAGCCAGGCGCTCCAGACCCATGCCGGTGTCGATATTTTTCTGGGCAAGCTCTGTATAGTTATTGTGGCCGTCGTTGTTGAACTGGGAGAAGACGTTATTCCAGACCTCCATATAGCGGTCGCAGTCGCAGCCCACAGTGCAGGTGGGCTTGCCGCAGCCGTATTCCGGGCCTCGGTCATAATAGATCTCTGAGCAGGGGCCGCAGGGGCCGGAGCCATGCTCCCAGAAGTTGTCCTCCTTGCCGAAGCGGAAAATACGCTCCGTGGGGATGCCGATGTCCTCATGCCAGATGCTGGCCGCCTCATCGTCATCCACATAGACGGAGGGGTAGAGCCGTTCCGGGTCAAGACCCACCCACTCCGGGCTTGTCAGAAACTCCCAGCTCCAGGCAATGGCCTCTTTTTTGAAGTAATCGCCGAAGGAGAAGTTCCCCAGCATTTCAAAATAGGTGCCGTGGCGGGCGGTTTTGCCGATGTTTTCAATGTCGCCGGTGCGGATGCACTTCTGGCAGGTGCAGACCCGGTGGCGGGGCGGCTCCTGTTCCCCGGTGAAGTAGGGCTTCATGGGGGCCATGCCGGAGTTTATCAGCAGCAGGCTTGGGTCGTGCTGGGGGATCAGGGAAAAGCTGGGCAGCCGCAGGTGTCCCTTCGACTCAAAGAAGGACAAAAACATCTCCCGCAGCTCGTTTACACCGTATTTCTTATTCATTCGTTCCTACCTCTTATCCATATCTAGTTTCGTTTGGTTTATTGATTTTATATGCCTCAGGCATAGGGATGCTCCTCCGCGAAGGCGTTAAACTCGTCGCTTGTGGAGAAAAATTCCGTGACCCAGCCGCCGCTGTCTGTCTCGTAGGAATACCAATACCAGTAATTGGTACTCTCCGGGTTCAGGGCCGCCTCGATGGACGCAAGCCCCGGGTTACAGATAGGCCCGGCGGGCAGGCCGGTATACAGATGGGTGTTATAGGGACTGTCTATCTGCAAATCCTCGCTGGTGAGACTCAGGGTGCTGCTGCCAAGAATATAGTTGATGGTGCTGTCCAGCCCCAGCGTCCAGCCCGCGTTCAGGCGGTTATAGATAACGGAGGCGATGGTGGCCCGCTCCTCGTCACTTCCGGCCTCCTTCTCAATCAGAGAGGCGATAATAATGATTTCGTGCATGGTATAGCCCATGGACGCCGCCTGCTCCTCCATCTCCTCCGTCAGCTTGTTGGCGGTGTTGTTCAGGAAACGGCTGATGGCGACAGTGGCCGACTCGCCCTGATAGAAGTCGTAGGTGTCGGGGAACAGATAGCCCTCCAGGCGGCTGACATCCCCCAGCTCCAGCTCGGACAGGAAATCATAGTCAAAATCGTAGTTGGCGGCAGCCTCCTCCAAATCCTTCGCCTCGCAGATGTTGTTCTCCTCCAGAAGCGTAAATATCTGCGACAGGGTATAGCCCTCCGGGAAGGTGACGCGAGTGACCTCCTGGCTGCCGGAGCCAAACTGCATGGTGGTGACAAGGGCCCGGTAATCCAGTTCGGTAGACACATCGTAGGTGCCGGGGTCGATTTTCGTTTCCGCGTCGGAAAATTGGGAAAAGACCTTAAACAGCCACTTATACTCAATGATACCGGCGTTTTTCAGCACGGTGGCCACCTGGTCGATGTCCACCTGTATCTCTTCCCCGTCCTCATTTACGGCGTTTCCGTCCTCGTTCAGCGTGTCCTCGTCGGTAGGCTCATAAGCCTCTATGGTGACAATCGCTGAGACCTCCTCCTTGTTCAGGGCCAGCACGTCCGAGGCCATCATCCAGGCGGCGCAGGCCAGCACAATGCTGACGCTGATAACGAACAAGGCGTACAGTATGCCCCCGGCCACGCCTATCCGGCCATACCGCCGGAAACGAATGGGCATATAGTCCCTGGCCTCCGGCAGGTCATCCTCGTCCGTGTAGTCAATGTCGTCCAGCTCGGAGTCGTAAACCAGCATTTGATCCGCCCGCAGCTCCCGGCCTATGGTGGGCGTCACACGCTCCAGCGGTTCCTGTTTCTTGGGCTTGGGCTTAGCCGGTTTTTCCTTTTTGCCTCTGTTCGCCCATACGGGCTTATACTGGTGCGGGCTTTCCGTCAGATCGGCGCGATCCGGCTCCGGCCCATTGTCCCGCCGGGGGGAGGCGTTCTGCCCCTGCTTTTTCGCCCCGGCGGGAGGCTTTTCCTGTATCTCCCGC
>JAJQFY010000015.1 GCA_021200935.1 Oscillospiraceae bacterium | reverse complement strand
ATTATTACCGCTACGCCGACACCCTTTCCTACACGTTTGTAAACTGACAGACACCAAAATAAAGCAAGCTGTCCCATCGGCAATCCGATAGGACAGCTTTATTATTTGGCCGCTCCCTTGTATTTTCGCCGGGTGGCTTCTCCCCCGCGGAGATGACGCTCAGCCTTGTTCTGCTCCAGCACCTCCCGCGCCTGCGCGTAAAGCGCACGATCAATCCCCCGCAGCCGTTCGGTTAGGTCCTTATGCACCGTAGACTTGGACACGGAGAAATGCTGGGCGGCGTCGCGGACGGTGGCGTTGTTCTCTACGATGTACAGCGCCAACTGCCTGGCCCGCTCCTGAATATCCTCGCGCATAGCACACCACTCCCCTTGCTTTCCTGCTCCATGTATATGCGCCGCAGGCGGGGGATTATGCGGTATAAACCTGTCTCCGATTCTGTCCGCATTCTTTTGTTTTTCACGGTCAATAAGGTCTGCTGCTATGTCAACATTGCAGCAGACCTTATCTATAATTGTGTTATAAGATTTGAGTTACAGTCTCACGGCGGCCCAGTAGCCCTCCAGCATGGCTTCTCTGGTTTTCTTTGCCTTTACGCCGCGCAGGCAGTCGCCTACGGGGATCACCTCCGGGGCGGTATACAGCAGGCTTTCATAGGCGGCCATGTTGCTGCGAAGGCCCAGGGCGTATATCACGCTGTCCGCCTGGATGATTTGCTCCTGCCCCTGGGCGTCTGCGGCGTGAACGGTGCGCCCGTCCTCTATGCCCGTCACCTTCAGCCCGGCGCGGACGTGGAGCTGAGGCGTTTCGGCAAAGGCCTGCATCATGCCCTCCTTGTGCATCCAGTTGGCCTCCGGGGCGATTTCCTCCAGCATTTCCACGATGGTGACATCATGGCCCGCCTTGGCCAGGAACAGTGCCGTCTCGCAGCCAATCAGGCCCCCGCCCAAAACCGCTACATGGTGGCCCAGCTTGTCGAGTTGGGTATAGGCTGCCGTGGCGTGCTGCACCCTGGGGTCGTCCAGACCGGGGATGGGGGGCTTGGCAGCCAGGGAACCGGCAGCGAGGATCAGGGCGTCGTAGCCGCCGGTCTGCACATATTCCGGCGTTGCCTCTGTGTTGAGCAGGATTTTCGCGCCGGAGCGCTGGCACATATAAATCAAATGCTCCTTCAGGCGGAACAGGTCGATTTTTAAATCGTCATAGTCAGTGAATTTGAGGAATCCGCCCAGCTTGTCAGACCGCTCGCACAGGGTAACGTCATGTCCCCGCTCCGCCGCCGTGGCGGCTGCTTTCAGTCCGGCGGGGCCGCCGCCCACCACCAGCACCTTTTTCTTTCTAACCGGCGGCTGCACAAAATTGCGGTAGCGCAGCTCCCGGCCAGCCGAGGGGTTTACCGAACACTGGAAATGCTGGCCGGTGTGCATTCCCGTGAGGCAGTCCAGGCATCGCAGGCAGGGGGTTATTTCCTTCGTCCGGCCCAGGGCGGCCTTCTCCGGCAGATGGGGGTCGGCGATTAAGGCCCGCGCCATAGCTACCACATCCGCCTTGCCGGAGGCCAAAATCTCCTCCGCCATCTCCGGGTCAGAGATGGCCCCGATGGTGACAACCGGCGTCTGCACCCCCGCTGCCTTGATATCCGCCGCGTAATGCACGTTGACCCCGTGGGGAAGGAACATGGTGGGGTGGGTGTGGACGGCCTGGGCCTCCTCCGTGTCCAGGGCTGCGGAAACGTGGATGAAATCCACCTTGCCGTCCAGGAGCTTCGCAAACTCGATGCCTTCCGCCTTGCTCAGTCCCCCTTCAATTTCCTCGGAGCCGGACATACGGTATTCAATGAGAAATTTGTCCCCGCACCGCTGTCGGATGCGGTCAATGACCATCAGCGGGAATTTGGCCCGGTTTTCCAGACTTCCGCCGTATTCGTCGGTTCGCGTGTTGTACAAGGGGGAGATAAACTGATCCAGCAGCCAGCCGTGACCGCCGTGAACCAGGCACATATCAAAACCGGCCTGCTTCAAAAGGGCGGCTCCATCCGCGAAATGCTCCGCCACCTGATTCATGTCCTCCTCTGTCATGGCCCGCACCTGCACGCCGTCCCAGTCGCGGGTGAAGGACACCGGGCCGATTGGCTCCCGCCCGCCGTTGGCCGCAGGCTCCGCAGATTGCCCGGCATGATTCAGCTCCAGGCTGGCCAGCGCGCCGCCCTCGTGAATCGCCATAGCCATTTCAGACAGAAAGGGCAGGTTTTCATAGGTCAGACTAAAGCTGCGGGGGTTCGACGCCGCGTGCTCCCGGTCAACGGGCGTGTCGCCGATTGTCACCACCGCCGCGCCGCCTCTGGCCTTTTCTGCATAGTATGCGATCATGTCAGGGGTGGGTGAGCCGTTGACGTCCATGTAGCACATCATATTGGGGGCTGAAAACAGCCGGTTGCGGAAGGTCAGGCCCTTAACGGAAAAGCTCTCAAACAAATGTGGATAAAACTGATTCATTGTCATGCTCCTTGCTGTTTTGATATCTCTCATGCCTAGTATATAACGAACTCCGCCGGGAGAAAAGCGGCAGAATTTTGTAGGAGCCACAAAACAGGGGCGCGGGACATCCTCCGTTCCCGCGGCTTGCAAAACAAGGGCGAGTGTTTTATAATAAACAAATAGCCATCCCCCCTTCGAGGGCGGGAGCAAGGAGTTATAGGATTTATCTGGTTTCAGGGAGGAGGGACGCTTTGTGAATGAACGTGTGCTGGCCTGCTTTGGGGCGGCGGTGCGAACCGGGAGCTTTTCGGTGGCGGCGAGCGAGCTTTATCTTTCCCAGCAGAACGTGAGCTACAACATCCGTAAGCTGGAGGAGGAGCTGGGTTTTCCCCTTTTTGTGCGCCGGGCGCAGCGGGTGGAGGCTACCACCTGGGGCCGGGATTTCTATGGCTGGTATGAGAAGCTGGACAAGGCGCTGGCCGATGTGTCCGGGAAAAGCCATGATATGCCTGTTTCCGGGCAGGTGAGCGATACCCAGTGCCGCTGCTTTCTGGTGACGGCGGAGCGGGAGGAGCTGGCGGCGGCAGCGGAGGAGCTTTTTTACACGCCCCAGAATTTAACGGTGATTCTTGGGCAGCTAGAGCGGGCCTTAGGCTGTCGGCTGTTTCAGCGCGTGCAGGGGCGTATGCTTTTGACCGAGGCAGGGCAGCGCTATTTTGCGGTTTTTTCCGAGGCAAGGGAGTCTCTCCATGAGGTGCGCTCCCGCGCAAGGGAGCAATATCAAAGGACGGAGCGGCTGGTTCGCGTTGGGGTGTCGGAGTGGCTGGACAGGGAGCGTCTGCTGGGGCAGGCGGTGGAAAGGCTGCCGGACATTACGGTGCAGATGCAGACCATGTCTAACCAGGAGCTGATGAGCGGCCTGAGCGACGGGCGGCTGGATTTGATTCTTTGGAGCCAGAACCAAACGCCGGTCAATCAGGATCTGGACACGACCCCGGTAGCCAGGGAGGAGTTGTGCGTTTATGTACCCGGAGACGGCAGGCCGTGTCCGGCGCTGATTTGCCCGGCCTGGCCCCGCAGCTATATTGAAAACCGGGTTCTGGCAGCCCAGGAAACGGGTTTTGGCGATTTTGTTCCCACCTATACCCAGATCGTGTCTGACCTTGACGAAATGCGGAAAATGCTGTGCAGCGGCGGCTATGCGGCTGTAGGCGACCAGCGCTTTGGCTGCTTCGCCGAAACACCGGGCCTGACCGCCCGGCCCCTGGAAATAGAATCCTATATCATGGCCTGCCGCAAGCCCAACGCCTGCGCCCTGGCGGCGGACAGACTGACAGAAACCCTTCGGCGGATATATTTGGAGGGGAGCGGGATGTAAGCTGATTGGAAGCCGCTTCTCTGTTCTATCTTCTGTAAAGACTTGTAAAATTGCGGAGAAGGGAATATAATAGGATGATTTTGAAATCAGCCTATATTTAGATGTGTAAGGAGCGACTATGTCTTCTTTTGATGATTATTTGGTTCCCGGCAAGCGGGGCTATCTTATTGGTATCGGCGGGGTGTCCATGTCGCCGCTGGCGGAGGTGCTGCAGGACGCGGGGCTTGTTATCACAGGCAGCGATATGCAGTACAGCGAGAAGGTGTCACACCTGGAGGCGCGGGGCATTGCGGTGAATATCGGCCATCGGGCGGAGAATATCCAGCCGGAGCTGGATTTCATTGTGCGCACAGCCGCTGTGCGGGACGATAACCCGGAGATACAGGCCGCCCATGCCCTGGGCATCCCGGTTTTTGAGCGCACCCAGGCCTGGGGAACGCTGATGAAGGGCTACAAAAACGCCCTGTGCATTGCCGGCACCCACGGCAAGACTACCACGACCTCCATGTGTACCCACATTCTGATGGCGGCGGAGCGGGATCCCACCGTTATGATTGGCGGCACACTGCCGCTGCTGAACGCCGGTCACAGGGTAGGGCAGGGGGACACCATCGTCATGGAGTCCTGCGAGTATTACGACAGCTTCCTGTCCTTCTATCCCACCGTGGCGGTGATATTGGACGTGGAGGCGGATCATCTGGACTACTTCCACGATTTGGCCGCGGTGAAGGCCTCCTTCCGCAAGTTCGTCCAGCTCGTCCCCCCGGATGGGACGGTGATTGCGAACCTGGACGATGAAAACACCATGGACGCCCTGGCGGGGATAGACAGAAATATGATCACCTTCGGCCTGTCGCCGGAGGCGGATGTCCAGGGGGTGAACATCATCAGCCGTGGGGCCGGAACAGAATTTGACGTGCTGCACCACGGCAGGCTGTTCGCCCATCTGCACCTCCATGTGCCGGGGATCCACAATGTAAAAAACGCTCTGGCCGCCGCTGCCGCCGCCATCACCCTGGGGGTTTCCCCCACCGCCGTGACCTACGGCCTGGCCGGATTCCAGGGGGCCAACCGGCGCTTTGAGTTCAAGGGCAAGTATAACGGCGCGGATGTATATGACGATTACGCCCACCATCCGGGGGAGCTGAAGGCCCTGCTGGACGCGGTGGAGCCTCTGGGCTATAAGCGTGTGATTTTGGTGTTCCAGCCCCACACCTATTCCCGTACACAGGCGCTGTTCGATGATTTTGTCCAGCAGCTCAAGCGGCCTGATTTAACATATCTGGCGGAGATATACGCTGCGCGGGAACAGAACACCCTGGGCATCTCATCGGAGGATTTGGCAAAGCAGATTCCCAACAGCCTGTTTTTCCCCTCCTTTGCGGAGCTGGAAACCGCCCTCCGCTGGACGGTGGCCCCTGGGGATGTGGTGCTGACCGTGGGCGCGGGAGACGTATACAAGATTGGCGAGGATCTGGTGCGGGGCGCCGGGCAATAACGGAATATGGAATTATGTCGCCTGGATGCAAAAAATCCAGGCGATTTTTTGTTGCTCTTACAGTATACGACGGGAAATTCCGCTGTGTTTGGTTATGATTATGTAAACGAAAAACACAGGGAGGAACAACGATGGCTGTACAGGCAAAACGACCGGCATTGACCTGGGGGGAGCTGCTGCGGCGCAAGCCCAAGCTGAAGGCGGCGCTGGCACACGGGGGATATTTTGTTTTGGGCCTTGCCACCGGGGCGGGGCGGCTTTTTGGGAGCTGCGGCCCCTTTGGGATTGCCGCGGTGGGCGCGTCCGGCTTTGGGCTGGATGGATTTTTGTGCCTGGTGGGGGCGAGTGTCGGATATCTGCTGTCAGGGGCTGTGCTGATAGGGATTCGGTATATCGCTACCTCGCTTTTGATATTCACCGTGGGCTTTGTGACTCAGGGGTTGGCCTGCCGGAAGCAGCGGTGGTTTATGCCCCTGGTGGCGGCGATTTTGGCGGCGGGAACGGGGATGTTATACCGCCAGGAGACCATCGGCGGCATACCCGGCATTATGCGGATGTTCATGGAGGTGATACTCTCCGTGGGCTGCACCTATTTTTACGGCCTGGTGCTGGAGCCGGAGAAGGCCGCGACGGAGGCGGCGGAGCTGCGCCGAACCATCAGCACGGCGGTGCTGGCGGCCTGTGCGCTGATGGGCCTTGCGGCCATAGAACTGTTTCATCTGGTGTCCGTGGGGCGGTTTTTGGCGCTGCTGCTGGTGATGGCGGCGGGCTTTTGCGGCGGGCCGTTGCCTGGCTGTGCCGCTGGGACGGCGCTTGGTCTGGGGATGGATATGGCGGCGGGAGCCTCCCTGTTTTATGGGGCGGCCTATGCCCTGGCGGGACTGATCGCGGGGGCGCTGTATCGCTATGGACGGCTGGTGTTTTCCGTGGCCTTCTGCGCGGCCAATTCCGTGGCGGTGCTGCTGGCCTGGAGCGACGGGGCGCATATTGCGGCGCTGTACGAGTGCTTTGTGGCCTCGGTGCTGTTCATGCTCATTCCCCAGGGGCTTCTGACCCCGGTGGGGGCGCTGCTGCGGGTGGGCCGTGGCCGGGGCGAGACGGCCTTTCGCTATTATCAGGCCCGGCGGCTGGAGCATTTAAGCGCGGGGTTTAAGCATTTATACGACTGCGCCGCCCGCTCGGAGCCGAAGCGGGACGACAGCCGGGAGGCGGACGCGGTCTTTGACCGGGCGGCGGACATTGTGTGCCGCTCCTGCGCCGGGAAGGAGCAGTGCTGGAAAAAGGACTATGCGGAGACCGTCCAGAGTCTTCAGGGGCTGACAGAAGGAATGCTTCGGCGGGGTGCGCTGTCGGTGCAGGATATGCCGGTGGCCTTCCGGCAGCGGTGCGTGGCGTCGGAGGCGTTCGTCAGCGCCGTAAACGGGGAGCTGCGGGGGCTGCTGTACCGGCGGCAGTACCGGGCGCGGCTTCAGGAGAGCCGTGCGGCGGCCTACGGGCAGTTTGTGGATATGGCGGCGGTCATCAGCGACGCCGCCGGGGAGCTGGGCGGCTCCGCCGGGCCGGATGGGGCCGTGGAGCGGCGGCTGATACGCTTTTTAAAGGCCAAGGAGGCAGAGGGTACCTGCTCCGCCTTTCGGGATGGCCACGGGCGGCTCCACGCGGTGCTGGAGGGCGCCGGAATGGAGAGCCTGGCGGAGGAGCCGGATTACCTGGAGCGGCTGTCTGACGTGGCGGGGGTGCGCCCGTGCCGCGTCAAGACCGGGGAGCCGGGGCGGCTGATCCTTCGGCAGGCGGAGCCGCTGGCGGTATCCGTGGGCATTGCCTCTATGAAAAAGGAGGGGGAGAACGTCTCCGGCGACAGGGGAACATATTTCAAGACGGACAGCGGTTTGCTCTGCGTTATCCTGTCCGACGGCATGGGTACCGGGGAGCAGGCGGCCCATGAGAGTATTGCCACGGTGGAGATATTGGAGGAGCTTTTAAAGGCGGGGACGGAGCCGGGCTGCGCCATGCGGCTTCTAAATTCCGCAGCCATGCTGAAAAACGGGGAGGACTGGGGCTATGCCACGGTTGACCTGTGCTGCATTGACCTGTTTTCCGGGCAAACCAGCTTTTATAAATACGGCGCGGCCCCGTCCTATGTAAAGACCGGCAGAGCCATCCGGCGGGTGCGCTGCACGTCCCTGGTGGCGGGGATGCTGGCGGGGGAGGGTTCCAGCCCGGACATGATAAAAATGCGCCTGCGGCCCGGAAACGTGGCGCTGATCGCCTCCGACGGGGTGCTGGCGGAGAAAAACGACCAGTGGCTTCGGGATATCTTAAACGCCAGCGACGGCGTGGAGACCAAGGCCCTGGCCCGCATGGCGCTGAAGGCGGCGGCGGAGCGCTTCGGCCATACGGACGATATGACGGCCCTGGCTATTCGAGTGGAGGAACGGCAGTGAGGGGGACAAAGCCGAAGGTCAAAATTCCATGGAAAAATCATGCAAAGCGGTATAATCCTGGCAGCAGCCGGTTAGACTGGAAGCATTGGGACAACAGGGAGGCTGCTATGATGGTTAAGGGAACAAACCGGCGGGTTGTGGTGGTGCGCTCTCCAGACCCGCGTATATTTGAGGAGGCCATATTTGTCATTCGGGACGACGCGTTCCACAAGGAAAGCAGTCCTGACAAGGTGCTGGCGGAGGCCCGGCAGGCCGCCAACGCCTATCTGAAAAAGACCCTGGGACGCCGGGGCCGGAAAAGGGACCGGGTATCCGGCAGGCCCCTGGCCGCTGTCAGCACGGCGGCGGTCAGCGCCGCCTGGGTCACAGCTCACTTCATCGGCGTGGTGTAGCGGGAATCGACCCGTCCGCCCGGCGGGGAAACACTTTTCCCTGTGATTTTAACACTCTGTGCTGTTTATTTTGCCTGTTTTTTAAAAAATTTTATTGCATTTGACCCAATACGATGGTAATATAATAGCATTATGGAGATTTCATCAGTTTTTGAGCAGATGCTCGTCCTGCTCATCCTCCTGCTGCTCGGCGTGGCGGCGGCGAAGACGGGCGTCATAGATCAGGAGACCAACCGCCGTCTGACCCGGTTTGCCCTGGTGTTCCCCCAAAGCGCGCAGATTATCAGCAGCGTGGTGGGGGAGGATCTGGACATCACGGCGGGGCAGCTTGTGGGCGTGTTTGGCGCGGCCTGCGTTATGTACGGGGTGCTGATTGCCCTGGGTTTTTTGACTCCTGTGCTTTACCGCTTTAAAAAGGAAGACAGGGGCATATACAGCTTTATGACCATATTTGGAAATGTGGGCTTTATGGGCTTTCCCGTGGCGGAGACGCTTTTTGGCAGCAAGGGGCTGTTTTACGCGGCGATTTTAAATATGCCGTTTAATCTGCTGGCCTACACATTGGGCATCAGCCTTTTGCACCGCGGCCAGGGCAAGACGAAAATTAGCTGGAGGCAGCTTGTGAACGCGCCCCTTGTGTCGGCGGTTGTCGCCATTGTGCTGCTGCTGACCAAGATACATATTCCGACCCCTGTGGCGGATGCCATTGATATGCTGGGGGACACCATTGTGCCGCTGGCTATGATTATTATCGGCGCCTCCCTTGGCAGCCAGAAGCTGAGCGAGGTGTTCGGCGACTGGCGGGCCTATGCCTTTGCCCCTGTGCGGCTTCTTGTGGCGCCGGTGCTGGTGTGGGCGGCGCTGCGCCTGTTCATAACGGATACGGTGCTGCTGGGGACGATGACGGTGCTGGCGGCCATGCCCGTGGCCTCCTTTGCCACCATGCTGTCCATTCAATATGGCGGCAACGAGCGCATAGCCTCCAGGACGGTGTTTGTTACCACGGTGCTTTCGGTGATTACGATCCCCATTGTGTGCTGGCTTTTGCCGATTGGGTGACGGCCATGACGCAGTTGGATTTATGCGATTATACGCAGATACGCGGCCTGCTGGCCGCGGCGGATTTCCACTTCTCCAAGGCCAAGGGGCAGAACTTTCTCACGGCCTCCTGGGTGCCGGAGCGGATTGCCCAGGAGAGCGGCGTTGGCCCCGGGGACGGGGTGGTGGAGATTGGCCCCGGCGTGGGCTGCCTGACGGAACGGCTGGCGGCGCGGGCAGACCGTGTGCTGGCCTATGAGACAGACGAGGCGCTGAAGCCTGTGCTGGCCAAAACTCTGGCCGGGCAGGGGAATATAGATATCATATTTGAGGATGTGCTGCGCCGCGATTTGGCGGCGGACGCAGGGGAGCGGCTCACCGGCCTGCGGCCAGTGGTGTGCGCGAATCTGCCCTACAGCATTACAAGCCCGGTGCTGACCAAGCTCTACCAGGCCCGCTGCTTTCAGACCATCACCGTCATGGTGCAGAAGGAGATGGCCCAGCGAATGTGCGCTAGACCGGGTGGGAAGGATTACAGCGCGTTCTCTTTGCTGACGGAATGGTATGGAGAGGGAGAAATATTGTTCGATGTGGGGCCGGAGTGCTTTATGCCGCGCCCGAAGGTGACAAGCGCGGTGGTGCGCCTGAAAATGCGGGAGAAGCCGCCTGCGGACGTGGACGAGAAGGCGCTGTTTCGGGTCATACGGGCCGCTTTCAACCAGCGCCGCAAGACCCTTGTCAACGCCCTGGACGGGGTGTGTGGCCGGGCGACGGCGGCCTGCGCTTTGGCCGTCTGCGGCCTGGACGAGCGGGTACGGGGGGAGGCCCTGGATTTGGCGGCTTTTGCCGCCTTGACAACGGAAATTGGAAATTTATCAGATATATAAAGGAGAGGCTATGATACCACTTACCAGCAACAGACATATCCTTGATTGGGTAGAAAGCTGCGCCGGCCTGTGCCGCCCGGATCAGGTCGTCTGGATCGACGGCAGCGAGGAGCAGTTGGAGGAGCTTCGGGCGAAGGCAGTCTCCACCGGCGAGCTTATCCGGCTGAATGAGGAGAAGCTGCCCGGCTGCTATCTGCACCGCAGCGACCCCAGCGATGTGGCCCGCGTGGAGGGCCGAACCTTCATTTGCAGCCGCAAACAGGAGGACGCGGGACCCACCAACAACTGGATGGACCCGGACGAGATGAAAGCCAAGCTGAAGGGCATCTATGACGGCTGCATGGCCGGGCGTACCATGTACGTGATCCCCTACTCCATGGGCGTGATTGGCTCCCCCTTCGCCAAATACGGCATTGAGCTGACGGACAGCATCTATGTGGTGGTGTCCATGGCCATTATGACCCGCATGGGCAAGGAGGTTTACGCCGCCATTGGGGACAGCGCGGACTATATCCGCGGCCTCCACGCCTCTGCCGAGCTTGACCCGGAAAAGCGCTACATAGTCCAGTTCCCGGAGGAGGACTATATCATGTCCGTCAACTCCGCCTATGGCGGCAACGCCCTGCTGGGGAAGAAGTGCTTCGCGCTGCGTATCGCTTCCTGCCTGGGCAGGGAGGAGGGCTGGATGGCCGAGCATATGCTGATTCTGGGGATTGAGAACCCCCAGGGCGAGGTCAGCTATGTCTGCGGCGCGTTCCCCTCTGCCTGCGGCAAGACAAACCTTGCCATGCTCATCCCCCCGGCCTATTATCGGGAGAAGGGCTGGAAGTGCTGGACGGTGGGCGACGATATCGCCTGGCTGCGGCCCGGCCCGGATGGCCGTCTTTGGGCCGTGAACCCGGAGAATGGCTTCTTCGGCGTGGCCCCCGGCACCAGCGAGAAATCGAACCCCAACGCTATGGCCAGCACCCACAAAAACACAATTTTCACCAACGTGGCCCTGAAGGAAGACGGTACCGTCTGGTGGGAGGGCATGGACAAAAACCCGCCCCAAAACGCCCTGGATTGGCAGGGACGGCCCTGGGATCCCGCCTCCGGCGCCCCCGCGGCTCACCCCAATTCCCGCTTCACGGCTCCCAGTGTCAACTGCCCCTGCATCAGCCCGGAGTTTAATAACCCCCAGGGCGTGCCGATTTCCGCCATCATCTTCGGTGGCCGCCGGGCCAAGACCGCGCCGCTGGTATGCCAGAGCAAGAACTGGACGCACGGCGTGTTCACCGGCTCTGTTATGGCCTCGGAGAAGACCGCAGCCTCTGAGGGAACTGTGGGCGAACTGCGCCACGACCCCATGGCTATGCTGCCCTTCTGCGGCTATCATATGGCGGATTACTGGCAGCACTGGCTGGATATGGAAAAACTGCTGACGAACCCGCCCAAGATCTTCACCGTCAACTGGTTCCGGGTGGACGACAATGGCCGCTTCCTCTGGCCGGGCTTTGGCGAGAACCTGCGCGTTCTGGAGTGGATTATGAAGCGCTGTGTGGGCGTCATTGACGCGGAGCCCTGCATCCTGGGATATCTGCCCCAGCCGGAGGATATCGACACCAACGGCCTGGAGGGAGTGACGGAGGATGACCTCCGGGAGCTTCTGCGCGTTGACCCCGACCTGTGGCGTCAGGAGGTGCGGCATATCGAGGAGCATTACAAGAAGTTCGGCGACAAGGTTCCCCAGCCGCTCCTGGACTGCCTGAAAGACCTGGAAGCCTGGGTGGGCTGAAAAAGTTTTCAAAAATTGAAAATTAGGCATTGACAAAAACAGTCATTTATGGTATATTAATCGAGCGCTGAGGAATCGGCGCTCATGCGCGAGTGGTGGAATTGGCAGACTCGCTAGATTCAGGTTCTAGTGTGCATTACGCACGTGCGGGTTCAAGTCCCGCCTCGCGCACCAAGTGGAAGCCCTTGAAAGCCTTGAGCTTTCAAGGGCTTTTTCTGTTATTGGCAAAAACACTGTACCGGCGCAAGCTGAAGTGCCCCCTGTCAAGTAGACAGTGAAAAAAA
>JAJQFY010000037.1 GCA_021200935.1 Oscillospiraceae bacterium | reverse complement strand
TTTTAAATTCTCGCCGCTTCTTTTTTTTTTTTATATAACGGGGGGCGCCGGTGGGTTTTGTTCGCTGTGCCTGCCCGGAGCCGGGCCGGCTGTTATCGGGCCTTCTTCTTTCCATGGATCAGGGCAAGGGTCAGGCCGACAGACGCGGCGGCGAACAGGGTCAGCCACAGTGTCAGGCTGCCGCTGTCGCCGGTGGCGGGGCTGCTGTCTGTGGCGGGGGACAGCTCCAAAAGCTTGCCAAGGCCCTAATCCCATAGATACCAGAACCACTGTGAAAACAGCTCAAAGAACTCGTTTTTGCATTGGTTTCTGTACTCTTCCAGCTTTTTCTCTTCTTCGCTGTATTTCTCATCCAACTCTTGATATTCCGGCACTTCCCGTGGAAAATGACATACAGAATTTCCCGTTTTCTCCTTTTCCTTCAGCTCATCCTCTGTCATAAGCCCTTCACCCAGGAATCCATACTTATCGCAAAATTCCGTGAACATCTGGAGGTGTTCTGCGTCATACTGGTTCTTTTTGCTGCATGTCTCCTCATCGCAGTCGCGGAGCAGGAAAATCATGTGATCCAGAATCTCATTCCACTCATCATGGCAGGTATCATTAACAAGGATGCCCTTATCGTTGGTATAGTTCTCCCCAAGCACACCTGGACTACCAACACGGTTGTCCTTATATTCTTGGAGCATATCCGGCATAACCTTCAAAAACCAGTTGTACATATGCCAAAGGTCTTTGTCACAGTACCCCTTACGTACACGCTGGAAGCAGTTCTTAACATCTCTGAAGAACAGGCTGGGAATGCCAAGAGGGTTTTTGTGGAGCTGCCAGCGATAGTCTTCTTTCTCGAATACAGGCTGCATATATCTCCTTTCTGTTCGTCCTGGCAATTCTATGTTCAGCTATACATTTTCATCAAAGCGCTCGAATTTGTTTTTATAGACACGTTCAAGACACTCTGGACAGATGGTGTCACCCAGAATTTCATAGTCGTCCCAATCTCTCGGTCGCCGCCACCTAACGGTTTCCATTGCATTGATTTTATCTCTATATAAATCTGGACAATCCTCAAAAGCAAACACAGTCGGTTTGATTTCCAAACAGCACGAGCAGCGGCCTTGTTCAGCAAAGCATTCAGATGCTTCATATTCATTGCCGTCACAGAAATGAACAGATCCTATAGCGGTGTATGCAAGGGTCTTGGCGGCATCCGCAGAAATTTCACCGGCATCCATCAGCTCCAGCACTTTTTTGACCACGTTATTCATGCCGTGACCGATATCGTGACAACTCATAAATTATTCCTCCTAAAACTTGATTTACGCCCGGCCAATACTGCCGAACCCATTGGCTCCTGCATTTCACGCAATTCCTATTTTCACATTCTCTCCAAAGTCCGCCATCTTTTGCGCCGCGTCGTCTTCCTTTGGCCCTTCGGGATAGCCGCAGCCGCAGTATTCCTGCCGATAGAGGCCGTATTCCTTGGATAGCAGAATGGAGCGGAGGTAGCCGTTTCGCTTTTTGAAATCCGAGGGCAGCCATCGGACGCCGTATTGTTGGCCAAGAGCTTCCCCAATCTGATTTATCAGCGGGGCGTTTTTATGGGGGCTGACCGTCAGGGTGGTGCCGAAATAGTCGAAGCCCCCTGCCGCCGCCTGTTTTGCGGTTTCCTCCAGGCGAAGGCGGAAGCACACGGTGCATCTGGCCCCGCCCTCCGGCAGGCTCTCCATCCCTCGGACAGCCTGTTCAAATACCGGCCCCTGCCAGCCCGGCTCCCGCAGCGTTGGGGGATGGGCCAGCGGCATGGTCTCCAAAAGCTGCCGCAGGGTGGCAAGCCGCCGGTCATACTCCGCCTCCGGGCGGATGTTGGGGTTATAGAACAGCAGCGTCACGTCAAAATACTGGGTGATATACTCCAGCACATAGCTGGAGCATGGCCCGCAGCAGCCTTGCAGCAGCAGGGTTGGCCGTCTGTCCAGGGCTGAGATTATCCCGTCCAGCTCCTTTTGGTAGTTTCTTTTCTCCATTTTCCCTCCCCCATATATCTTATCATTGTTGGCGGTTCCACGCATTAAAATAAGAATATAATAGCACAACTTTAACCAAAACGTAACCCTTTTGACAGCGATATACTCTATAATAGCCTCAACACTTCATCTTATCTCACGGAGGAGCCTATGGAGCGGAGAAAGAAAATCGACTACTATCTGGACATCGCGGACGCCGCACGGGAGCGTTCCACCTGCCTGCGGCGCACCTACGGGGCCATTATCGTAAAAAACGACGAGATCCTGGCCACCGGCTATAACGGCGCCCCCAGGGGGCGCCGCAACTGCGTAGACCTGGGCGTATGCCACCGGGAGGAGCTGCAAATCCCCTCCGGCCAGCGGTATGAGCTTTGCCGCTCTGTCCACGCGGAGGCGAGCGCCATCATATCCGCCGCCCGGCGGGATATGATTGGCGCCACCATGTATCTGGTGGGCCGGGACGCCAAGACCGGCCAGTGTCTCACGGACACCACCTCCTGCGCCATGTGCCGCCGCCTTATCATCAACGCCGGCATAGAGCGCGTGGTGGCCCGCCAGGGCGAGGACGGCGTCCGCATCACGGAGGTGCAGGAGTGGATCGACCAGGACGACACCGTACCGGGATAACACCGGCGCAAACTAAAAAAACATCCAGGCGGGCTGCCTGGGTGTTTTTTTATAATCGCTTATTCTTCCGAAACAAATGCTTTGTCCTGATACTTCAATATCCGGCAATCGAGCGCCTGGGCCTGGGCGGGGTCATGGGTGGCCAGGAGAAGGGTTTTTCCCTCTGTGCAGCGGCGGAGGAGGGACAGCATTTCCTCCTGGAGAGGCTTATCCAGGCCCTCCAACGGCTCGTCCAGCAGCAGGGCATCCCCGTCATAGGCCAGGGCGCGGGCCAGATTCACCCGCTGGCGCATACCGCCGGAAAGCTCCGCCGGTCTCTTCTCCGCCGCGCCTTCAAGCCCCGCGGCGGCCAGCCATTCCAAGGCCTTTGGCATTGTTTCCGGCCTGTCCGACAGGACTGCGTTCACGTTTTCCGCCGCCGTCAGCCAGGGGAGCAGCCGGGGTTCCTGGAAGACATAGGCAAGTCTTTTTGCCTCCACCCGCACCGCGCCGGAGGACGGGGCCAGAAGCCCCGCCGCCAGATTCAGGGCGGAGGATTTTCCGCAGCCGGAGGGGCCCATGAGCGCGATATGCGCCCCCGGCGCTATATGGAGGGTGAAGCCCTCCAGCACAGGCGTGCCGTCGTAGGCCAGGGTGACAGCGTCGTAAAAAATCATGGCTGCCCTCCCCCGTTCCAGTGTCTGTCCAGCCGCCCGATGACCGCCAGCATCAGCTTTTCCAGCGCCAGGCTGCACAGCACCACCACCGCCGTCCAGGCAAACAGGTCGGTGGTCTCCAGATACAGCTTGGATTCATATAGATACCGTCCGATGGATCTAGCCGGGACAGTCAGCACCTCCGCCGCCACCCCGGCCTTCCAGGCAAGACCCATGCCGGTACGCAGTGCGGAGAGGAAATAGGGCATAACCGAGGGGATATACACCCTTCGCAGCCGCCGCCCCCAGGGGAAGCGATACAGGGCGGCCAGCTCCAAAAGCTGATTGTCCACCGCCTCAATCCCGGCGGAGACGTTGGCCCACACCACCGGCAGCACCATCAGCCACACAATGAAGCAGGGCAGCGCGTCCCGCCCCAGCCAGATCAGGGCCAGCAGGACAAAGGAGGCCACCGGCGTGGCGCGGGCCAGGGTCAGCAGGGGGCTGAAAAGGGTTCGCAGAAGCCGAAACCGGCTCGTCAGCGCCGCCAGCACCACCCCGGAGAGAACCCCCAGGGCCGCCCCCAGCAGAACCCGCAGCAGGCTGACGGCGGTGGTATACCAAAAATCCAGCGTCACCGCCAGCTCCGCAAGGCGCTTCACCACCGCCCAGGGGCCGGGGAGCAGCAGCGCCGTATCCACCAGCCGGGCCAGCAGCGCCCACAGCCCCAGCCAAAAGGCCAACACAAGAACGCCCCGGCCCAGCCTCTTTCCCAGCTTCATCCCTCAGGCTCAGCCCAGGTAATAGAAGTCGTCCCCCGGCAGCGCGCCGCCGATGGAATCTGGGAACAGCTCAAAGAGAATTTCCAGATAGCCGCTCATAGCCGTCTGCATCTCCTCGCCGGTGATAAAGCAGACGTTGCAGTTGGGGATGGCCTTCTCCGCCACGGCGGCGCTGGTGAATACGCCGGATTCCTCCACAAGCTGGGCGGCGGCGGAAATATCCTCGCTTAGATAGGCGATAGACGCCTCATATTCCTCCAGGAAGGCGGCCACAGCCTCCGGGTTTTCCTGGATAAATTCCGTCCGAGCCACAACGCAGCCCTGCACCAGACTCCCCGCAGGATAGACTGCGTCCCACTCCTCCGTGATGTCCAGCGCCACCACAAGGCTCTCGTTGGCGGAGCAGGCGATCGTCACCATCGGCTCCGGCAGGACGGCCACGTCCACCTCCCCGGCGGCCAGGGCGGTACGCAGGTCAGCGGGCTGGGCGTAGGTGTTGTCCACGGTGACGTTCACACCGGCGGCCTGGCAGAGGGCCTCAAAGATATAGGTAGGATTCTGGGCCGGGGCATAGACGGTCATCCCCTCCAGGTCGGAGAGGGATTCGATGGTCATGACATCTCCATTCACCACCAGATACAGCACCCCCAGCGTATTCAGCGCCAGAAGCTGTACCCCGCCCTCGGTCTTATTATAAATGGTGGAGGCGGCGTTGGTAGGCAGAGCGGCAATATCGCAGGTGCCGCTGATCAGGGCGGCGGTGATGTTGCTGGCGTCCGTCTCCACAGAGAAGGTATAGTTCAGCGCCGCATCGCCACTCGCCGCATCGGTTATCAGCTTCGCCATGCCAAAGCCGGTGGTGCCGTTGAGAACCATGACATTCACATTTTCGCTGTCGGCAGCATTCTCTTCTCCGGCGGATTCAGACACTTCATCCGCTTCTTCCGCTTCGTCCACTTCTTCTGCCGCTTCTGCTGCTTCCTCCGTAACCTCGGCGGATTCTTCCTCCTCCGCCGCGCTGTCAGACGAGGACGACGCGCACCCGACCAGGGCGAACGCCAGGCACAGGGCCAGCAATAAGGACGTGATTCGTTTCATAATAAAATTCCTCCTATATATTACTTAATGCTTAACACAGGGATTACGCATTCATTTCGCGGCGTCTGGCCAGGTTTATCATGCCCTCCGTCATGTCGTTCAGGTTTTGGAGCATACGCCCCGCGCCGTAGGCGGTGCAGGACAGGGCGTCGTCCACCAGGATGGTCTCGATGCCGGTCTGCTCCGCGATGAGCCTGTCCAGACCCCAGAGCTGACTGCCGCCGCCGGAGAGGATGATGCCGTTTTCCGACACGTCTCCCACCAGCTCCGGGGGCGTCTTTTCCAGCACCAGATGAATGGCCTCCAAGATCCGGGCCATTGGCTCCTCCAGGGCCTCCGCCATGTCCTCTGAGCTGACAGTGACGCTCCGGGGCAGGCCGGTCACAAGGCAGCGGCCCTTCACCTCCTCATAGGACACCTCCGGCCTGGGATAGACGCAGCCGATGGACTGCTTCAAATCCTCCGCCGTCCGGGCGCCGATGAGCAGGTTATGCTTTTTGCGGATATAGCGGACGATGGCGTCGTCAAAGACCATCCCCGCCGTCTTGATGGATTCGGACTGCACCACGCCGCCCAGGGACACCACGGCAACCTCCGTGGTGCCGCAGCCGATGTCGATGACCATGTGGCCGTCGGCCTTGTTGATATCCACCCCGGCGCCTACCGCCGTGGCAAGAGACGCCTCCAGCAGGTAGACCTTTCGTGCGCCCGCCTCGATGCCCGCGTCTATCAGCGCCCGTTCTTCCACGCCGGTGATGCTCCCCGGCACGCAAATCAGAACCCTGGGCTTGAACAGGCTGAAGGAGGTGATGCGGCCTATAAATTCCTTCAGCATACGGGCGGTCATGTCGTAGTCGGAGATGACCCCGGACACGATGGGATGGACGGGAACGATGTTGGCCGGGGTGCGGCCCAGCATTTTCTTCGCGTCCTCCCCTATCCGCAAAATGCGCCCGCTGGTGCTGTCCATCGCCACCAGGGAGGATTCCCGCAGGCGAACTCCACGGCCCCGGACGTATATCAGGGTGGTCATGGTGCCAAGGTCTATGGCAATATCTCTTTCAAAAAATAGCATTTCGTTCCTCCTACCTGGTGCTTGCCAGGGTCGCGCACACGACCTCCTCCGCCCCGGCCAGAAGCAGGGCCTTGGCGCACTCTGACAGCGTGGAGCCGGTGGTGACGATGTCGTCTATGAGTAAAATTCGTTTCCCCGCGACCATGGACGGCTCTAAAACCGTGTAGGCCCCAGCGATATTGGCACGGCGGCTCTCCGGGGCGCCGCTTTTGGACTGTGGGCGGACGCCCAAGCGCTTTTTCAGCGTTGGGGTCAGCTCCCGGCACAGACGGCGGGCCGCCTCCCGCGCTATTAATTCCGTCTGGTCAAAGCCGCGCTTCCGCCGCCGTTCCGGGGCCAGCGGCACCCAGGTCATCAGGTCGTATTCAAGCTCCGGGGTCTCATATATACAGGCGGCGACCTGCTCCCCGAAGGCTGCCCCATAGGAGCGGACGCCGTCGAACTTATACTTCAAAATGGCCCTTCGCACCGGCCCCTCATAGTACAGGGCGGAGACGCACTGGGAGAAAAAGTCCCCCTTTCGCCCCTTGGCCGGGGGTCTGGGCAGGGCCTCCTGACAGGCGGGGCAGATATCCGGCCTGCCTGGGGCGATGGGGCGGCGGCACAAAATACACCGGGTTGGAAAAAGCCAGTCCAGCAGCCGCCTGAATAGCTTAGCTCTCATCTGTCATGCGGATGCGAAGGCCGCTGTACCGCTTGGCGCGGCGGTAATTTTCGGTCATGGTCTGTATGACCTGGTCGTCCCCCACCGCCACCAGAAGCTCCGAGGCGCGGGTCACGGCGGTATAAAGAAGGCTTCGGTACTGAAGCTGAGGGGCGGCCCTGGCCGCGGAAAACACCACCGCCCTATACTCGCTGCCCTGGGATTTGTGGACGGTCATGGCCCAGGCGTGATCCAGCTCGGCGGCCTGCTCATAGCCGTATATGGCCAGGCGGCCATCGAAGTCGATGGTCAGCGTCTCCGCCGCCAGGTCGATGCTCTCAATGAAGCCGATATCCCCGTTATAGACCCCGTAGCCCGTTTCCAGCTCCTGGGTCTTCCACTGAATGTCATAATCGTTGCGGATCTGCATGACCCGGTCGCCCACCCGGTAGGTGTGTCCGGCATAGGAAAATTCCGGCTTCCCGACAGCCCAGGGGTTCAGGGCCTCCTGGAGGCGCTTGTTGAGATTTTCCGTCCCCGCCGGGCCCTTCCGCGTGGGGGAAAGCACCTGTATCTGGCTGGCGGGAATCCCCATATTATCCGGCAGGCGGCGGCTGCAAAGCTCCACAATGGTATCGGCGGTCTTCTCCGCGTCTTTGCGGCGCATGAAGTAAAACCCGCCCTGATTGACCCGCAGATCCGGCATTTGCCCGTGGTTTATCTGGTGGGCGCAGAGGACGATGCGGCTCTCCTCCTTCTGGCGGAAGATCTCCGTCAGGCGGACGGTCTCCGCCGCGCCGCTGCGGATAATATCCCGGAACACGCTGCCCGGCCCCACGGAGGGGAGCTGGTCGGCATCCCCCACCAGCACCAGGCGGCAGGCGGGGCCGATGGCCGCCAGCACCGCCCGCATGAGAGAGATGTCCACCATGGAACACTCATCCAGCACCAGCGCCCCGCAGCGCAGCCGATCCTTTTCGTTCTTGCGGAAGGTGACGCTGTCCGTCTCCGGGGCAAAGCTGGCCTCCAAAAGCCGGTGTATGGTGGAGGCGTCCCGCCCGGTCAGGGTACTCATCCGCTTGGCGGCCTGACCTGTGGGGGCAGCCAGCATGGTGTCAAGCCCCATGGCGTCGAACAGGGCCAGCACTGCCCGGACAGAGGTGGTCTTGCCCGTGCCGGGGCCGCCGGTAATCACCAGAAGCTGACGGCTGGCCGCCGCCTCCACCGCTGTTTTTTGCAGGCGGGACAAGGTAATGCCCTGCTCGGCCTCCAGCTTCTCAATGACACGCTGGGCGCTGACCCGGGTATCCTCATAGGTATGCCCCGCCATCTCCCGCAGGCGATGGGCGGTGTAGACCTCCGCCCCGTAAAGCCCCGCCAGATAGCAGGCGTCCGCGTTGGCTACCGGCTCCCGTATCACCTCGCCGGAGTCCAGAAGAATGTCCAGGCCCTCCTGTATCTGCCCTGGCTCCACGCCGATGAGCTGGGCGGTGGCCGCCGTCAGCTTGTCCGCCGGGAGAAAGCAGTGTCCGTTATCCGCGTTATGCCGCAGCTCAAAGAGCAGGGCCGCCGCGATCCGCTCCGGGGCGTCCGCCTCTATGCCCTGGGTCAGGGCCAATGCGTCCGCCTGGGCGAAGGAGGCCCCAATGCGGACGGTAGAGAGGATGTAGGGGTTTTCCTTCACCTGTTCCAGAGCCTCGTCCCCATAATAGCGGTACAGCCGCAGGGCCAGAATCGGCGGCAGCTCGGCGTTTCCAAGAAATTCCATCAGCATACGCATATCGGTCTGCCGACGGAAGGCGGCGGAAATCTCCTCCGCCTTTTTCCGGCCAATGCCCTTCATGGCGGCCAGCTTTTCCGGGTGATCCCGTATTACGTTCAGGGCGTCGTCCCCGAACTGGGCCACGATGGCGGCGGCGGTAGCCGGGCCGATGCCCTTCACTGTCCGGCTGGAAAGATAGTCGAAGATAGCCGACGCTCCGCTGGGCATGACCCGCTCCGTATACTGGGCCTTGAACTGCTCCCCATGGGAGGGATGGCGGCCCCAGGTACCCCAGGCGGTCAGGCTCTCCCCCGGCACAGCCATGGGGATACAGCCCACCACGATGGCGGAGGAGCCGTCGTCCACGTTCAGGCGCAGGACAGCGTAGCCGTTTTCATCGTTATAATATATGACAGAGGCCACCTGGCCCTCAATTTTTTCAAGCTCCTGTTCCAATGCTTACACCAGCAAATTCACAACGCCCGCGGTGGCCAGGGATATGATGACGGCGGCAATCAGCACCCCCAGGATGATGGCGGGCAGGGTCCGCTTCATCCGCACGTCCAGCAGAGCGGCCACCAGAGAGCCTGTCCAGGCCCCGGTTCCCGGCAGGGGGATGGCCACGAACAGCACCAGGCCCAAAAACTCGTACTGCCGCACCTTGTCCGCCTTCTTGCCGGTACCCTTGGCCTCCAGCCAGTCCACAAATTTCTGCATATGCCGGGACTTGGTGCGGAGCCAGTCCATGAACACCCGGATAAAGGCAATGATGAAGGGGGCAGGGAGAAGATTCCCCACAATGCTGATCAGGGCCGCCTGCCAAACCGGCAGGCCCAGAGCCGTTCCGATGGGGATGGCCCCCCGCAGCTCCACGATGGGGAGCATGGAGACAATCAGGGTGACGACGGCTGTCCCTATCCCCAGGTCTGAAAGCGTCTGTGCAATATCCATTCCGATTTATCCCTCCAAGACTTTCCTGAGAAATTGTCCCGTATAGCTGTTCTCCGCCTGGGCGCACTGCTCCGGCGTTCCGGCAAAGACGAGCTGACCCCCCTCGTCCCCGCCCTCTGGGCCCAAGTCAAGGATGTAGTCGGCGCATTTTATCACGTCCAGGTTATGCTCTATGACCAGCACCGTATTCCCCCCGTCCGTCAGGCGCTGCAAAATATCCAGCAGCCGGGCCACATCTGCCGTGTGCAGGCCGGTGGTCGGCTCGTCCAGGATATAGAAGGTGTTCCCGGTGCTGCGGCGGGAAAGCTCTGTGGCCAGCTTGACCCGCTGGGCCTCGCCCCCGGACAGGGTGGTGGAGGACTGCCCCAGCCGGACATAGCCCAGGCCCACGTCCCAGAGGGTTTGGAGCTTCCCCCGGATGTTCTGCTGGTTCTGGAAAAATTCTAATGCCTCCTCCACGGTCATGTCAAGGACTTCCGCAATATTTTTGTCCTTGTACCGCACCTCCAGGGTCTCCCGGTTATAGCGCGCCCCGTGGCACACCTCGCAGGGGACGTACACGTCCGGCAGAAACAGCATTTCTATTTTAATAAGGCCGTCCCCGGCGCAGGCTTCGCACCGCCCCCCCTTCACATTGAAGGAGAAGCGCCCGGACTTATACCCCCGGAGCTTGGCGTCCTGGGTGGAGGCAAAAAGCTCCCGGATGTCGTTAAACAGCCCTGTATAGGTGGCGGGATTTGACCGGGGCGTGCGGCCAATGGGGCTTTGGTCGATGTCGATGACCTTGTCCAGATATTCCAGGCCATAGACCCCGGCGCATTTGCCGGGGCGCACCTTCCGCCGGTTCAGCCTGGCCCCCAGGGTCTTTTCAATGACCTCGTTCACAAGGCTGGACTTCCCGCTGCCGGACACCCCGGTGACGCAGGTGAAGGCCCCCAGGGGAATGTCCACGTCCACGTCCTTCAGGTTATTGGCCGCCGCCCCCCGCACGGTGAGCGTATGGCCGTTCCCCTTCCGGCGGGCGGCGGGAACCTCTATTTTCTTCCGCCCGCTGAGATACTGGCCGGTAACAGACTCCGGGCAGGCCATAATATCCTCCGGCGTACCGGCGCAGACCACACGGCCCCCGTGAGCCCCGGCGCCGGGGCCAATGTCCACCACCCAATCGGCGGCCCGGATGGTGTCCTCGTCATGCTCCACCACGATTAAGGTGTTGCCCGCGTCCGTGAGCTGGCGGAGGGTTTGCAGCAGCTTCGCGTTATCCCGCTGGTGCAGGCCGATGCTTGGCTCGTCCAGGACATACAGCACCCCCATCAGGGCGGAGCCTATCTGTGTGGCAAGGCGTATGCGCTGGCTCTCGCCCCCAGAGAGGGTGGCGGCCCCGCGGGACAAGGTCAGATACCCCAGGCCCACGCTGACCAGAAAGGTCAGTCGCTGGCGTATCTCCTTTAAAATACGGTCGGCAATCATGGATTCCTTTTCCGTAAGGACAAGGCCGTCCAAAAATTCAATCTCCTGGGTAATGGGCAGGCGGCTGAACTGGGCGATGCTCAGGCCCCCCACGGTGACGGCCAGTACCTCCTTTTTCAGCCGGTCTCCCCCGCAGTCCGGGCAGTCGTACTGACCCATACAGTCCTCCAGCTCACTTCGGACAGAGGAGGACTGGGTCTCTTTATACCGCCGCTCCAGATTGTTCACAATGCCCTCAAAGTCCTTGCGGAGAACGCCGTAGCCGGAACCCTTTTCACACCGAAGCTCCAGCTCCTCCCCGTGGGTGCCGTACAGCAAAGCCTCTATCCCCGCCTTTGGGATGTTCTTAATGGGGTCGTAGAGAGTGAAATGGTACTTCCGGCCCAGGGCCTCATAATACATCCGGCAGATGGAGTCCCCCCGTGCGTTCGACCAGCCGGGGGCCATAATGCCGCCGTCCATGATGGAAAGCTCCGGGTTCGGCAAAATCAGCTCCGGGTCTACCCGCAGCAGGGTACCCAGGCCGCTGCACGTTGGACAGGCCCCATAGGGGGCGTTAAAGGAAAACAGCCGGGGGGTCATCTCCTCGATGGAGATGCCGCAGTCCTCGCAGGCGTAGTTCTGGGAAAAGGTCAGCTCCTCCCCCGTCCCGGTCAGCTCCACATGAAGCACTCCGCCGGACAGGGCCATGGCGGTCTCCGCCGAATCGGTCAGGCGGCGGGTAAGATCCGGCTTCATCACCAGCCGGTCAACCACCACCTCAATGGTGTGCTTCTTGTTTTTCTCCAGCGTGATGGTCTCCGACAGGTCGTAGATGTTCCCGTCCACCCGCACCCGGACGAAGCCGGAGCGGCGGGCGTCCTCGAAGACCTTCTGATGCTCCCCTTTTCTGGCCCGCACCACGGGGGCCAGGAGCTGCATTTTCGTCCCCTCCGGCAGCGTCATAATCTGATCCACGATCTGGTCTATGGTCTGCTGGCGTATCTCCCGGCCACAGTTGGGGCAGTGGGGTATACCGATCTGCGCCCACAGGAGCCGGAGGTAATCGTGTATCTCCGTCACAGTCCCCACCGTGGAGCGCGGGTTCCGGGAGGTGGTCTTAAGGTCGATGG
>JAJQFY010000032.1 GCA_021200935.1 Oscillospiraceae bacterium | reverse complement strand
ACTTGCCGCCCCGCGTGCGGATTAGGTGGGTGCTGTTGCTGTCAGGGCGGCGATGTTTGCCTCGTCCCAGGTGTTGATGTACTCATAAGAATACAGGGAGGCGTCCACAAACTCCTGGGCGGCGTCACAGGCGGCGTTTATGCCCCAGGTGACGACAGGCATGGAGCGGACAAAGCCCTCGTCTATAGCAAGCGCGGAGGCAGGAAGAATCCCGATCTGGCAGCTATTCAGGTCGTATAGCGCCTGATAGGCAAAGGTTTCTATACCCTCCTGGAAGCAGATGGCGTACAGACTGGAGCGGTATATCACGTTATCCGTGCCGCTGCCGAACCCGGAGACCGGCATACCGTCCAGCTCCGCCGGGACAATGCAGTACAGATAGTCCTCGCTGTCGGAATATTTGGTGGAGCCAGTGATGGTAACGGTGCCGTCCCCGTTTTCCTCATACTGCCATACGTCGCTGCCCTCGACGGAGGCCACGGCGATCTCAATATCCAGCGCCCCTTCCAGCTCGGAGGAGAAGGAGGCGGTGCAAAGCACGTCGGTATCTGCGCCCAAAATCGTTCCGCAGGCGGAGACGTAAACAACGCCATAGCCCTCCGGCACATCGATTTGAATGGAAAATTCCTCGCCGTAGGCGGCGGTATCAGGAACCGTCACAGTGACGGCCTCGGCGATGGCCTCGTCGTCGGCCACTACGCTGGCGGAAATGGTATACTCCCCTGTCCAGGGGGCCGGCTCCTGGCCGAATACGCTGCTGTCTACGATGAAGGTGACAGCCCCAACGGTGACAGTGTCGCCCTGGGCGTATTCCGTGCCGCCAATGGTCAGATAGTTGCAGACGTAGACCGTTTTTCCGTGCCGTCGTAGCTCTCTACGCAGCTCTCGTCCGCCAGGGTCAGGGTGCCGACATAGGAGTCGGACCATACATACCAGGTGGAGTCTTCGTCAAAGGTGTAAACGCCCTGGCCGTTGGGAGTGGCGCAGAAGTAGTTGCCGTTCAGGTTGGTCTCCTCGCCGTTTACATTTTCATAGGTGGCATCCGTTTCCCAGAAGCCCAGATCTCCGTCACAGAAGGTGCCAATAAAGTCAGTATTCTGGAAATTTACGGTCAGTGCGCTCTCGTCCGAGGTGGGCATACCCATGTTCAAATGGGTGGTGGTATAACCCTCATTATAAATAATGCCGGTAACGGCCTCGCTGTGGTCGATGAAATTCAGGGTGGGGCTGCTGCCGAACTCCGATACTACCAGGAAATCAAAGTCCTTCACAACATCGTCGCCGTCAGCGTCGTTATAGATATTCTCCACCTCATAGGTGTTGTCCGTCAGATCCAGGGTGATGCTGGAGGATTCAAACTCAAACACGGTCACATAGGAGGCGGATTCCCCGGTAGACCAGCAATAGGGAGAGGCGAAGGCGGCGTTATAGCTCCATATGCCGTTGTAGCCGTTCCCACCGGCGCCGCAGTACAGGTTGTCATACAGGGCGGTCAGGGCGGAGTTTTCCGCTGTATTGCGATAGATGCTGTGGGGAAGGCTCATCTCAAAGATGGAAAGCAGCTCGTCCCCGACCACATTGGAGATGTAGGTCTCCTGCTCCTCCTCGGTGAAGTCCCAGTTATAGGTAAATTCAATCGTGGTCTCATATTCCCGTCCCTCGAACAGGGTGACGGTGCCGCTGTAAGCGTTGGAAGCGGTCACGGTGCTGCCGGAGATGCTGGATATGCCGGTGGCGCCGCCTCGGTTGCGGAAGCCGGAGCGCCCGGTGACGGAGGAATCCTCAATGATAATATGGCCGCCGGAGGCGGAGACAGCCCCCGCGTCCAGCCAGCTTCGGATGGTGCAGCGGATGGCTACGCCGGTGGAGTTGGTGCCGATGATATACATACCGCCGGAGCCCATGCCAAAGACCTCAATATGACTGTCCACGGCAATCACCATGCCGTCGCCGGTGTCAGTGGTCAGGCCGGAGCCGTTTCCAAGCATACTGCCGGGATAGCCGGAATACCCCTCCACATTCTCCAGATAGATAAAGCCGCCGCGGGTCGCGTCGGTCACGTGACCGTTCCAGCCGCCCACCCAGATGTCGGTGTTATATACATATACCTCGGCGGTACCGGCGGTGGTTTCCTTGTCCTCCATGGAGTAGATGCCGGTGCCGGTGGCGAATACGCCGTTTGCAATATGCCCGGAGCTTCGCACATAGCTCCGTTCGCCGTCACTCTCGCCGAAAATGACGGTGCCGCCGTTGGTGGCGAAAATCACCGCGTTATAGCCGGATTCCTGGCTGATGCCCCAGAAGATACTGCCAGCCTCCAGCGCGCCAAGAATACCGCCGTTCACCACGGAGTAGCCGTTTTCCACATAGGCATAGCGAACGGTGAGCTGACCGCCATTGGTAGCATAGGCCACGGCCTGGCCGTTTGCGTACTCGGTGGTCCCGTCGGCGTAATAGAGAAGGCCCATCTCGTCCAGCTCAATGCTGTCGATGACCACCGGCTCATAGGTGTTCAGCGAGCCGTCCGCGTAAGCCAGGGTTCCGTCCGTGCCGGATACCGCGCCGGTGTAGAGATAGGTGGCCGTCTCCGCCGTGTCGGAGGTAGCGGTGAAGCCGTTGTAATCATAATCCAGATACTGTTCGTATTCCAAAATCACGTCATTTTCCACCGCCGCATTGCCTGCAAGGCCCAGGTTTACAGAGATGGCGTTCACCGTGACCGTGGCATTGGTGTAGTATATGGCGGAGATTTGCCCCTCCTCGTTCCGCTCGGTAACAGCCAGGGAATAGGGGGCATCCAGGCCAGCCGCCGCCAGGGCGGAGCCTTCATATACAGCGTTGGCCGGTTCGCCCAGCACAGTAAGGCCCTCATCGGAGATGGCATAATAGGCGCAGTCCTCTGTCGTCTCCGCATAATACCCGTCCACATACAGCCCATAGCCGTGATCGAAGGTGTAATAAGCATCCACGCCGTAGCTGGTGCCGTAGGTGTAAAGCCCCCGAACGGCCTCCTGCACCAGGGCGGCGGTGTCCTCATCGGGAATATAGATGATATTATCGTTGGGGCCGATGGCGTCATACAGGGCCACGGAACCCGCCTCGGCATCGAAGCTGTCGTATTCAATCACGCCGGTCAATACAACGGATTTCGCTCCGTTCAGGCCGCTGTCCTCCGCCAGGGTCAGCAGGTCGCCGTAATTGACGACCGCAATGTCCTCATAGAGTACGCCGTCGATGTAAATGTCCACAGCGGCGGTGTCTCCGTCTGTCACGGCGCTGGGTACGAAAGCGAGGGTGGCGCCGTCCGGCGCGGTGTAGCTGGAGGTGGGGCCTCCTGTTTCTGTCGTCCAGGTCTGCACCTCTGTTTCCGATGTATCCGATGCAAAGGCCGCGCCGCTTACGGAAAGCATAAGGCAGGCCAGCGTCAGGATACAGAGAAGTGTGCGCGTTCGTTTCATAGTTTGCTCCTTTCTGCATTTTCAAAATTTGATCCGATAATTTTGTATGTCTTTCATTATTATAGTTGGCGGATGCCGTGTGCCGCAAGTAACAGAAAAGAATTCAATTTTGTCCAACAAAAGACGCGGAAAAGAGGAAGAAAAATAACTGATATGGCATAAAATATGCCATATCCGTTATTTTTGCGAAAAAGCCGAAAGAAGATGTTTTATTTGAGAGGCGTCTCCCCGCTGCCGCGCATTTGGCCGGGGGTGACGCCGTATTTTTCCTTGAAGGCCCGGTGAAAGGTCTCGGTGCTGCCGAAGCCGCAGAGGGTGCAGGTCTCGCCGACGGAGCAGCCCTTTTGCAGCAGCTCCAGGGCCTTGGTTAGACGCTGCTCCCGGATGTATTTGGCGGCGGAGGTATTCATCTGCCGGTGGAACGCCTTGCTCAGGGCGGATACGCTGCACCCGGCGCCTGCGGCGCATTTTTCAATGGTCAGGCTCGGGTCTGCCAGATTCTCCCGGATATAGGCGATGGCCAGGTCAAACTGCCGCCGGGCGGCCCGCTGATTTTCCTGGGAATATTCCTCCCGGACGGTATCCAAAACCTGATGGAGCCAGTCTGTAAGCTGGCACCAGTGGACAGATTCATAGGCGATGCGGTACTGCTCCGCCCGCAGGGCGTCCGTCTTGATCTTGGCGCCCATGCGGGTCAGATTCAGGCAGATGGCCTCAAAATAGTCCCCGAACAGCCGCTTCAGGCTGTTGGCGCTGTCAGCCTGTTCCTCTGCAAGACTGGCCAGGGTCTTATCCGCGACGGCGTGATAGTCCCGGCCTCCCAGCAGGGCGCTGACCAGATCTCTGGCGCTTTCCATGGCGCTGGGAAAACGGTCAACGCTCATGGTGGGAGCGGGGGAGGCCACCCGCACGGCGGGACTGGGGAACACAGCGCGGGTATAGCGGTGGAGTGTGGCGGCCTCAAAAAGAGCGGTATACACCCCCGTCAGCGCCCGCACGTCCCCCACAGGCTCGCTGATGTAGGTGACGACGTTCATGTCGTAGCGGGTCTTGCATTTCTCCGTCACCTCCGCGCAGTTCACGTCCAGGCAATCCACAATGGTGCGGTCTGGCATGATTCCAAAGGGAAAATTCAGGATCATTACCAGCCGCCCGTCCAGCTCGGAGGAATAAAAGCTGTGATGCCCGGTGAACACCTCCTTGGCGATCTCCTCGATGATGGCATAGGTGAACATCCGGCCAAACACGTCCCGGCCCTCCTGCTGGTCGGCAGAATTTTCGCTTATCTCCGAAAACAGCAGGAGGACAAACTCCCCCTCCTGGCCCAGATAGAAATCGTTGACGGAGAAGTATAACAGGGTACTCAGGTCGATCTCCGCCGAGCAGTGGCAGATACAATCCACGTTCTGCATTCGCACCAGGCGGTTGCGGTATTCTATCTGGCTGTATTCCTTCTGGGCCAGCAGAGCGGCCCGCTCTTTTCCGGCGTCATTCATGAAACGGCACTCCTTTTGGAGAGATTTTTAAATAAATTATAACAAATTTGTCCAAATACGTCAATATAAGCGGAAATATTTTTCAAAAAACGGCTGTAAAAGTGAAATAAAAATGCCATATTCGATTCTTGAAAAGATACGCCGTCTGGGTTAGGATTATAACAAGAAGGCCAGCGAAATCACAGAAACAAACCTACCCCAAAAATCACAAGGAGGACACAACACAATGAAAAGGATACTCGCTTTGCTTCTTGCCCTGGCCATGGTATTATCCCTGGCCGCCTGCGGCACCAGCTCGTCCGATACGGAGGAGACCGCCACAGAGACCACTTCCACAGTTGAGGCCGACGCTTCCGCACCGTCCACGACAGTGGGAGAGTCCGGGGAGCCGGTGTACGGCGGCTCGGCCATGTTCTACATCAATGAGATGTATAACTATTTTGACCCGGCCATGGACGAGAACCGCAACTACAGCCTGTGGCTGGAAAATCTCTGGGGCATGGACTGGAGCCTGAACGACGCGGAAACCTACGCGTACAACACCAACTATGTTACCTATGAATATTATACCGGCCAGATCGCCACGGACGACCCCATCGACCTGGACGCGTTTCTGGAAAATGGCTATCTGACCGTTACCATCCGGGATGACATCTACTTCCAGGAGAAGGACGCGGAGTATGACGTGTTTGGCGGACGGAACCTGACCGCGTCCGACGTGAAGTACAGCTATGACCGTCTGCTCGGCACCGGCAGCGGCTGGGACGAGCCCTTTGAGTGCGACACGGTCTGGACTGACCAGCTCTATATGATAGAGTCCATCGAGGTGGTGGACGACTACACGCTGATCTTCTATTTCAATGAGGAAAATGTGACAGAGAGTGCGCTGAACGTGTCCATCACCCGGCCTGTGAACATCACCGGCCCGGAATGGGACACCCTGACCACCGAGCGGCAGAACGACTGGCACTATGCGGTCGGTACCGGCGCTTACATTCTGACTGGCTATGAGGCTGGCAGCTACTACCAGTTCACTAAGAACGAGAATTACTACGACTACGATGAGCGCTACCCCGAAAATAAGCTCCCCTACATCGACGAAATCACCCTGGCCTACATCGGCGACAGCGCCACTGTGCTGACCCAGTTCACCAGCGGCAATCTGGACTGGTTCAATAACGCCAACGCCATGCTTTCCGATTCGGAGCTTGCCCAGCTTCGTTCCACCGCCGCAGGCTATGGGGAGGTAGCTCTGGAGCCGTCCTTTGCCCAGTCTATCGCCCTCAAGTGCAACATCGAACCCCTTGACGACATAAACGTCCGCATCGCGGTGCAGAAGGCCATCAACCTGGAGGAGATTTATTACAGCTACTTCGGCAACACCGGCGACTTCACCATTCCCTCCATGTGGAGCGGTGATATAGTGGACTGGGCCAGCTACGACGACTGGGATGAGGAGCTTCTGGCTGAGTACAGCTATGACCCGGAGGGGGCTATTGCCATCCTGGAGGAGGTCTTCGGGGGCGTAGGCGACGATGGGTATTACTTCAGCTTCGAGGTGGCCGTTGACCCCATGAGCGACATGGATCTTTACATCCTGGCGCAGTCCTATCTGGCCGCAGTGAACGTCAACATGACCCTGAGCGCCAGCGCGGACATGGGCGAGGCGATGGATATTGCCGCCAACAGTGAGGACAGCCGGATGACCAGCGGCACCATCGGCCAGTACAGCGATATTGCCATGGCCTATGTATTCGCCGCCTCCACCGGCGCACGGTATTCCATCTTCGACCCCAACGAGGAGTTTGACGCGCTGTTCGCAGAGCTTCAGGCGGCTGTCACCATCGACGAGCAGAACGTCCTGGCCAAGGAGCTGGATATACTCTATGCCCAGAACCACTGGCAGATCGTCCTGGGAGCGGCTGGCTCCAGCAACTTCTACTCCAGCCGCATCAAGGGCTATACAGCCGAGGATATGTATCAGCACGAGTACATGAGTACCATGACCGCAAGGCTTTGGATCGAGGAGTAATTGTCCAGCCAGCGCATACGCAGGCGGGGCCGCCACAAAAGGGCGGCCCCGTTTTGAAAAAGGAGGAATGAGGATATGGCGGAAGTCATTCTGGACGTGCGCCACCTAAAAACATATTTTTTCACAGATAACGGCATTGTGCGGGCCGTGGACGATTTAAGCTACCAGGTACACAAGGGAGAGTGCGTGGCCATTATCGGCGAATCCGGCTCCGGCAAAAGCGTTTCGGCTATGTCGGTGCTGCGGCTGGTTCCCTATCCCCCCGGCCTGGTCATGGGCGGAGAGGTGCTGTTCCACGGGCAGGATCTGCTGAAGCTCTCCGATGAGGAGATGGCCTCCCTCCGGGGCGGCAGACTGTCCATCATCTTTCAGGAGCCTATGACCAGCCTGAACCCGGTGATGACCATTGGAGCGCAGATCTCCGAGGCCCTGATGAACCACACGGAGATGAGCAAGGCGGAGGCCATGAAGGGCGCGGTGGATCTGCTGGCCCGGATGGACATTCCGAACCCGGAGCAGCGGGTGAAGGAATACCCCCACCAGTTTTCCGGCGGAATGAAGCAGCGGGCCATGATCGCCATGGCTATGGCCTGCGGGCCGGAGCTTCTGTTTGCCGATGAGCCGACCACCGCCCTGGACGTGACCGTGCAGGCCCAGGTTCTGGAGCAGCTAAACGCCCTCCGGGCGGAGGCGGGCAGCGCCCTGGTGCTTATCACCCATAATCTTGGCGTGGTGGCCCGGTATGCCGACTCGGTGAAGATCGTCTATGGCGGACGGGTGGTGGAGGACGGGGACACGGTGTCCATCTTCCGGGAGCCGTGCCATCCTTATACCATGGCCCTTATCCGCTCCGTTCCCCGGCTGGATTTGCCCCGGAGCCACGGGCTTCACACCATCAAGGGCAGCCCGCCGGATATGTCCAAGGTGCCGGTGGACTGCTGTCCCTTCGCCCCCGCTGTCCCCTGGAAACGGACATCTGCGGCAAGGCGCGGCCTGAGCCTGTGGAGGTCGCCCCCGGTCATTTCTGTGCCTGCCACAACATCGAGGCGGCAAAGCTCCGCCGAAAGGAGGTGCTGGCATGAGCGAAGCGCTTTTGACGGTAGATCATCTGAAAATGTATTTCCCCGTACAGAAGGGGCTTTTAAAGCGCACCGTAGGCTGGGTAAAGGCGGTGGACGACGTATCCTTCACCGTGGAACGGGGCAAGACCCTTGGCATCGTGGGGGAATCCGGCTCCGGCAAGTCCACCATCGGCCACTGTGTCGTCCGGGATTACAATGCCGCGGGAGGCTCCGTCACCTTTGACGGCATAAATATGGCCGACTGCAAGGGCCGCGAGCTGCAAAAGCTCCGGCAGAAAATCCAGATGGTGAACCAGGATCCCTATTCCTCCCTGGATCCCCGGATGAACGTTGGGCAGCTCATCACCGAGGGGCCACGGTATCATCACTATCCCCAGAACAAGGAGACCTTTGATGAAAAGGTGGAGCGCCTGCTGGGGCTGGTGGACTTAAACCCCAGTTATGCGGACAGATTCCCCCATGAGTTCTCCGGCGGGCAGCGGCAGCGCATTGCTATCGCACGGGCCTTAGCCATGGAGCCGGACTTCATCGTATGCGACGAGGTGGTGTCCGCGCTGGACGTGTCCATCCAGGCCCAGGTGGTGAGCCTGCTGATGGAGCCGCAAAGGACGTTGGGCCTGACGTATATCTTCATCGGCCACGACCTGTCTGTGGTGCGGTACATATCGGATAACGTGGCGGTGCTGTATCTGGGAAAGGTTATGGAGTATACCTCCTCTGACGAGCTTTATGAAAATCCCCTGCATCCCTATACAAAGGCCCTCATCTCCGCCGTGCCTATCCCTGACCCGGTGGTGGACAGAGCCAGAGAGCGGATTCTTTTAAAAGGGGAGATACCCAGACCCATAGACCCGCCCAAGGGCTGCAACTTCTGCACCCGCTGCCCCTACGCCACCAACGAGTGCCGGGGCCAGGAGCCGGAATACAGAGAGATAGCGCCAGGACATTTTGTGGCCTGCCACCGGGTAATGGAAGGAGGCGGTATGCGTGGGTAAATATATCGTAAAGCGTGTGCTTCTGCTCATCCCCACGGTCATTCTGGTGTGCCTTATTGTGTTCACCCTGATGCGTATGATACCAGGGGACGCGGTGGACACCATCGTGAACCGGCTTACAAGCTCCGGCATGAGCGTGGACGCGGACGCCGTCCGGGCGCAGCTTGGGCTTGACCAGCCCTTCTTTAAGCAGTTTTTCACCTGGCTGTGGGACATCTGCCGGGGCGACCTGGGGGATTCGTTTTTTGAAAACGAGTCTGTATGGAGCATTATCTCACGGGAGCTTCCCAAAAGCCTGGAGCTGGGCCTTCTGACCCTGCTGTTCACCAATCTTCTGTCTATCCCCCTGGGCCTGCACTGCGCGGCCCGGCAGGACAGCCTGACGGATTATGTGGTGCGTATGCTCTCCATCGTTTTTATGGCGCTGCCGGTGTTTCTGCTGGCCACGCTGGTGCTGGTATATCCGGCTATCTGGTGGAATTACGCCCCGCCCATCACCTGGAGCAGCATATTCCAGGATTTTGCCGCCAACATGAAAATGTTTCTCGTTCCGGCGATTTTGGGGGCCATTACCCAGTGCGCCATGCAGATACGCACCATCCGAACCGTGACCCTGGAGGTCATGCGTATGGACTACATCCGCACCGCCTGGGCCAAGGGCGACAGCGAGCGGACCGTTCTGTTCCGCCACGCCTTCCGCAACTCCATGATCCCCGTTATCACCATGATCGGCAACGGCCTTGGCATGGTGGTGGGCGGCAACGTGATATTGGAGAACCTTTTCAACATCCCCGGCATCGGCAACCAGGTCATCGCCTCCCTGAGTACCAGAGATTACCCGGTAGTCATGGGCTGTACGCTGGTGTTTGCCGTGGTGGTGATGGTGGTCAACCTCATCGTGGACATCGCCTATAAATGGGTAGACCCGCGAGTGGAACTGGATTGAGGAGGGATATGAAGTGAAAGAAAAATGGCGCAAGAGTTTTTTGGGAAAGCTGTTTGCCAAAAAGCCCATGGCGGGCGCGGGGCTGATTATCCTTATCCTGCTGGTGCTGGTGGCCGTATTCGCGGATGTGCTGGCCCCCCGTTCCCATGGTGGGCGGGCGAATGCAGACCGATGTTATCCATAAGCTGCAAAAGCCCTGGTTTATGCTGTCCGCGGCGGAAAAGGAAGTCCTGCCCCACTATATTCTGGGAACGGACAGTCTGGGCCGGGACGTGCTGAGCTATCTTATCTACGGCGCCCGCACCTCCGTTATCCTCTGCGTGGGCTGCACGCTGCTGTCCATGCTGATCTCCGTGGCCATCGGCACCCTGTCCGCCGTCATAGGCGGCTGGTTCGACCTGGTGGTGCAGCGGTTCGTGGATGCCTGGCAGTGCATACCCAATATGCTGATGCTGATGATCCTGATGAGCATTTTCGGAAACGGTATGTGGCAGCTCATTTTTGCCATGGCGGTGCCGTCGGGCATATCCGGCTCCCGGATGATCCGCTCCGCGGCCATCGGGGTGAAGGATTCTGGTTATATGAAGGTGTCCGGCCAGCTTGGCTGCGGCACAATCTGGAAAACCATCCGGCACGTTATTCCGAACATCATGCCCCTGGTCATCGTCAGCGCCACCGGCGCCCTTTCCAGCGCGGTGATGATGGAGTCCAGCATGAACTTTCTGGGCATGGGCGTGGAGCCGGGAACGCCAAGCTGGGGCTATATGATTACAAACCAGGGCCGGCCTAATATGTACCTGGCCCCGTGGCTGGCGCTGCTTCCCAGCATCATGATCGCCCTGATGGTCTTTTCCGCCAATATGTTCGGCGACGGCGTCCGGGATATGCTGGATCCCCGGCTCAAGGGCGGCGTGGGAAGCTACAACACCAAACGCATTCAAAAAATGGCTGCCAAGCAGCTTAAAAAATTCAACATAAAACATCCGACAAACACTGGGGAGGAAACTCAAGCATGACATTCATTGGAAAATACACCTTCGATTTGCCGACGCCTGCGGGAACGGCGGCCAACACCTTTCTGCTTCGCAACTACTACACCGGGGCGCTGCACGGAACGCTGCTGGACGCCCACGGGAATGTGCAGCTTGCGAGCAATATAGAGACCGAGGGCGATACCCTGCGTTTTCAGGCCCAGGCAGGCCCATGCCTGATCAAATTCACCATAACCCTGACCGGGCCGGAGGCCTTTACCGGCACGGCGGAGATCTCCCAGCAGGAGGGTCAGCCGGTCATCACACCCATTCAGGGGACAAAGGGCGAGATAACCCCCACGGACGACGGGGCGGACAGGATAGAGATGAAGAAAAAAGTCCTCATCCTCTACGCTACCATCACAAAGAACACCGCCACCGTGGCGGAGTGGTTCAAGGAGACCTTCGAGCATTACGGGATGGATGTCCACATGGTTCGCGTCCTCAACGGAGACCGCTGGCTGAAGGAGAACGAAGGGAAGCTCTATTTCGAGGATTACGACGTGGTCTGCATGGGCAGCCCCCTATCGGCGGCAGCCCCATGAAATGTATGCTGTCCCACTTCTCCGCCGGGGCCGCCTCCTCCCTGGAGGATCGGGTGTCGAAAAACGCGGAGGCCGGTCTGGGCTTTAACGCCGGCGGCGCAGGGAACTTCAAGGAAGGCGAGGTCAAGGGCGGCCCCGGTATGCCTCCTCCGCCACCCGGCGGCCCCGGCGGCCCGCCCCCGGAGATGATGAAGTCCTATTGGAGCCGTGAGGAGGTCATGCCCTATCCCGGCGGCCCTCACTACCAGGGACGGTATCAGCCCCTTGGCATCGTTTTCACCACCTACGGCGGCGGCTTCTGCGGGCCGGATGAGTGCCTGCCCACCCTGGCCCTTTTGAAGCTCTATATGGAGGACAAGGGCGCAAAGGTCATCGGACGCTTCGCCTGCCCCGGCAAGGAGTTCGGCCCCGCCGGTCTGGACGACGGAGAAGTCCCCATGCAAATCCATGAGCCGCCAGTGTACTACAAGGACGCGGACGGCAACTACCACGCGGGCAGCTTTTTCTTCCACTGCCACGCCAATTCCCGGCCCGGCCCCCGGGAGGAGGCCCAGGCCAAGGCCTTCATTGCGGACATCGTAGAGGATCATTTCTACACTGCCGACGGCAAGCGCCGCGCTTTGGGCGGCCCCGGTATGCCTCCTCCGCCACCCGGCGGCCCCGGCGGCCCGCCCCCG
>JAJQFY010000246.1 GCA_021200935.1 Oscillospiraceae bacterium | reverse complement strand
GATGTCCCAGATCCGGGTAACGGACTGGACGGGCAAGACCATCCACAAGAAGAAGCGGGGCTTCGCCACCAAACGGGAAGCCCTGCAATGGGAACGGGACTTCATCAGCCAGTCCACAGGTAGCTTGGGCATGACCTTTCAAGACTTCATCGAGCTCTATATGAAGGACATGGAGCAGAGGTTGAAGCCCTCCACCGTCGCCAACAAGCAGTTCCTCATCGACCTGAAGATCACGCCCTATTTTGGGAAACTTCCGCTAAGCGAAATCAAGCCCACGGATGTCCGAAAATGGCAGAACTCCCTGACCAGCTATCGGGACGAGATGGGACAGCCCTATTCCCAGACTTACCTCAAGGCCATCAACAACCAGCTTACCGCCATCTTCAACTACGCCGTGAAGTATTACGGCCTAAAAGAAAATCCCTGCCATAAGGCAGGGAGCATGGGGAAGAAAAAGGCGGACGAGATGCTGTTCTGGACGAAGGATGAGTTTCAGACGTTCATTGACGCTATCCGGGACAGGCCGGTGAGCTACACCGTTTTTATGACCCTGTACTACACGGGCATCCGTGAGGGCGAGTTGCTGGCACTGACCCCGGCAGACGTCGACTTTACGAAGAAAACGCTGACGGTCAGCAAGAGCTATCAGCGGCTGAACGGGAAGGATGTCATTACCACGCCCAAGACGCCCAAGAGCAACCGCACCATTCCCATTCCTGACGGGCTGTGCGACCGCTTGCAGGAGTATATGTCCCATTGCTATGACTTGCAACCTAATGACCGTCTCTTTCCTTACACCAAGAGCTTCCTGTACCATGAAATGGAGCACGGGTGCAAGGTGTCCGGAGTAAAGCGGATCAGGGTACACGACATCCGCCACAGCCATGCAAGCCTGCTGGTGGAGATGGGCTGTTCCCCGCTGTTGATCGCAGAGCGGCTCGGCCACGAAAAGGTGCAGACCACCATGGACACCTACAGCCACCTGTACCCCAACAAGCAGGTGGAGGTAGCCAGACAGCTCGACGGTATCATGCCGTGAGCGTCTGGCTACAAAAAAGGCTTCAAATGTAGCCAGTTTGTAGCCAGTAAAAATGGCAAGCCCCGAAAAACGCTGGAATTTCAACGTTTTTCGGGACTGTGAAACGAAAATTTTATCATTCCCACTCAATCGTCGCCGGTGGCTTAGAGGTTATATCGTACACGATCCGATTTATCCCCGACACTTCGTTTACTATGCGGACGGAGATGGCGTCCAGGACGTCGTAGGGGATGCGGGTCCAGTCGGCGGTCATGAAGTCGGTGGTGGTTACGCTGCGGAGGGCCAGGGTGTAGTCGTAGGTGCGGCCATCGCCCATAACGCCTACGGAGTGCATATTGGTCAGGACGGCAAAATACTGGTTCATGGTTCCCTCCAAATGGGCCTTGGCAATCTCGTCCCGGAAGATGAAATCCGCCTGGCGAAGGGTGTCCAGCTTTTCCTTGGTCACGTCGCCCAGCACGCGGATGGCGAGACCGGGGCCGGGGAAGGGCTGACGCATGACCAGATACTCCGGCAGCTTCAGCTCCCGGCCAAGCTGCCGTACCTCGTCCTTGAACAGCAGGCGCAGCGGCTCCAGAATCTCCTTGAAATCCACATAGTCCGGCAGACCGCCTACGTTGTGGTGGCTCTTGATAACGGCTGCGTCGCCGGTGCCGGATTCCACCACGTCAGGATAAATGGTACCCTGCACCAGATAGTCCACCTGACCGATTTTTTTGGCCTCCTCCTCGAAGACGCGGATAAATTCCTCACCAATAATTTTGCGCTTCTTTTCCGGCTCGGAGACACCGGCCAGTTTTGACAAAAACCGCTGCTCCGCGTCCACCCGGATAAACCGTATGGGCCACTGGGCGAAGGCGGCCTCTACCTCGTCCCCCTCGTTCAGGCGCATCAGGCCGTGGTCAACAAAAACGCAGGTGAGCTGACTGCCAACGGCCTCCGCCAAAAGGGCCGCGGCCACGGAGGAATCCACGCCGCCGGACAGGGCCAGCAGCACCTTGCCGTTGCCCACCTTTTCCCGAATGGCGGTGATAGATGAACGCATATAGTCGTCCATCGTCCAGTCCCCGCTGGCGCGGCAGACCTCATACAGGAAGTTGCGAAGCATCTGCTGCCCGTATTCGGTGTGATTTACCTCCGGGTGGAACTGAACGCCGTAAAAGCCCTTTTCCTCGTCGCATATGGCGGCGGTGGGGCAGCCCTCGCTGTGAGCGGCCAGACGGAAGCTGTTGGGGATTTTTTCCATATAATCCCCATGGCTCATCCAGGTAATGCTCTCTGCGGGAAGACCTTTGAACAGCTTGCAGTCCGTTTCAAAGTACGTGTGGGTCTTGCCGTATTCCCGCGCCGTGTCCGCCTGGGCCGCCGTGACCGAACCGCCCAGGGTGTAGGCCATGAGCTGACAGCCATAGCATATGCCCAGGATGGGGACGCCCAGGTCGAAAATCGCCGGGTCGATATGAGGGGCGGAGGGGTCGTATACGCTTCGGGGGCCGCCGGTGAAAATGATACCGATGGGGTCGAAGGCTTTGACCTCCTCCAGAGTGATGGTATAGGGCTTCAGCTCGCAGTACACGCTGCATTCCCGCACCCGGCGGGCAATGAGCTGGTTATACTGGCCGCCGAAGTCGATGATAAGGACAGATTGGTGGCTCATGGAGGTTATCCTTTCTCTTCTTTTGTTTATTATAAACGCCGACAGGGGAGAGGGGCATCCCTGCTCCTTTTGAGGGCGCTGTGGTTATATCTGATAGGTACGAATAATGTTTTCCGCGATGACACGGCGCTTGACGCAGCGATCCATGGCGTTTTTCTCGATGAACCGATGGGCGTCCTTCTCTGTCATCTTGAACTGCTGAATCAGGATGAGCTTGGCCCGGTTCACCAGACGCATTTCCTCCATCTTGGCCTCCAGGCTCTCTGCCTTGGATTCAAGCTGGTGCAGCCGGTCGGAAACAGCAGCCATCATGTTCAGGCTCTGCCGCAGAAGGGCGGGGTCAGCTGGACTTTTCAGGGCCATGAAGCCGTGGGCCTCCGCGTAGCGGGAGGCGCCCTCGAACAGCTCCGGCCCGGCCAGAAGAAGCACCCCGGCAGCGCCGTGTTTTGCGGCCTCCGCCCCCAGCTTCGTCACGTCCGCGGAGGGGACAGATTCGTCTATGACCACCACGTCAAAGGCTGTTCCGTCCAGGACATAAGCGGCCTCGCGGGGCGCGCACACGCTCAGCTCCGGGGCAAAGCGGTCGGATGGGAGCAGCCCGGCGAACTGGGCTGCCGTGTCGTTGGAATTTGTAATAAGCAGCAGCGAGGCATAGCGATGTGACTGAACCATTTTGAACCCCCTCTCATAGTATGTGGCGGCGAAAAGGTAAAAGGAAAACGCCCCCGGCACCGGCAGGGAGGAACCCTCCTCCTGTCAGAACCGGCGAACGTCCCTGCTCACCTATAATGTATATGATGATACATTTAAAGTATAACCTACCCTTTGCGGTTTGTCAACGGGGCGGCGGCTATATTTTGTGTCTATTTTGCGGGGGTGCTGCGGGGGATTTTTTGTGAGTTTTACCCATGTTTTAAGGCTTGACAAAGGGGCGAACAAAGTGTAAAATTTCTAATATGAAACGGCAAAGGCGTCGCGGATTGGTTTCCGTCTGCCCTGCCGTTTCTTTTTTTGTCTGTAATGGCATACATTCTTATTCATACTATATTGTAAAGGAGAGGCAATATGAGTAACGTGAGCGAAATATTTGGTTCCATGGTGTTTTCACCGGTGGTCATGCAGGCCCGTCTGCCCCATGACGTTTATAAAAAGGTGATGCACGCCATCGACCATGACGAGCGCCTGACCCCGGATGTTGCCGGTGTTGTGGCAAACGCCATGAAGGATTGGGCCATCGAAAAGGGTGCTACACATTTTACACATTGGTTCCAGCCCATGACCGGCGTCACGGCGGAGAAGCACGACGGATTCATTCACGCCACCGACGACGGTCGGGCGATTATGGAGTTTTCTGGAAAAGAGCTGATTCAGGGCGAGCCGGACGCCTCCAGTTTCCCCTCCGGCGGCCTGCGCTCCACCTTCGAGGCCCGCGGCTATACAGCCTGGGATCCCACCAGCTATGCCTTTGTAAAGGACGGTGTGCTGTGCATTCCTACCGCCTTTGCCTCCTATACCGGCGAGGCGCTGGACAAAAAGACCCCTCTGCTGCGTTCCATGCAGGCCCTGAGCAAGCAGGCTGTCCGTATTCTGCGGCTGTTTGGCAACACTGAAGTGGAATCCGTGCGGGCCACCGCCGGTGCGGAGCAGGAATATTTCCTGGTTGACAAATCCGTCTACGACAAGCGGGAGGATTTGATTTATACAGGCCGCACTCTGTTCGGCGCCCGTCCCCCCAAGGGCCAGGAGCTGGACGACCATTACTTTGGCGCTATTAAGCCCCGCGTGTCCGAGTTTATGAAGGATTTGAACGAGGAGCTGTGGAAGCTGGGCGTGGTGGCAAAAACCGAGCATAACGAGGTGGCCCCCGCGCAGCACGAGCTGGCCCCGGTGTTCAGCACCGTGAACATCGCCGCCGACCATAACCAGCTCACCATGGAGCTGATGCGTACAGTGGCCAAGCGCCACGGCATGGAATGCCTTCTCCATGAAAAGCCCTTTGCCGGCGTGAACGGCAGCGGCAAGCACAACAACTGGTCCATGTCCACCGACACCGGGGAGAACCTGCTGGAGCCGGGGGATACGCCGGGCCAGAACGCCCAGTTCCTGCTGTTTTTGTGCGCCGTGCTGAAGGCGGTCAACGATTACCAGGATCTGCTGCGTATTTCCGTTGCCACCGCCGGAAACGACCACCGTCTGGGCGCCAACGAGGCGCCGCCCGCCATCCTGTCTGTTTACGTGGGCGACGAGCTGGCCGCCGTGCTGGACGCCATCCAGCACGAGGAGCAGTACATCGGCGGCGGCAAGGAGCCGTTTAAGATTGGCGTCAGCGTTCTGCCCCGCTTCCCCAAGGATTCCACGGATCGGAACCGCACCTCCTCCTTTGCCTTCACCGGCAATAAGTTCGAGTTCCGTATGCCCGGCTCCTCTCAGTCCATTTCCGGGGCCAACATTACCCTGAACACCGCTGTGGCCGAGTCCCTGCGTATATTTGCCGACCGCCTGGAGGCGGCGGAGGATATGGACGCCGAGCTGCGCCAGCTCATTCACGACGTTGTGTGCGAGAACAGCCGCATTGTCTTCAACGGCAACGGCTATGACGACGCGTGGGTGGCGGAGGCCGAAAAGCGGGGCCTGCTGAACCTGCGTACCACCCCGGAGGCGCTGCCCTACTATATTAAGGACAAGAACATCAAGCTGTTCGAGACCCACAAGGTCTTGACCGGCACCGAGGTACACTCCCGCTATGAGATCATGCAGGAGAACTACGCCAAGACCATTAAGATCGAGGCCATGACCATGGCGGATATGGTTCGCAAGGATATTTTGCCCGCCGTCAGCGCCTACACCGGCGATTTGGCCGGAGACGCCGCCGCCAAGAAGGCCGTTTCCGATGCGGTGGATATCTCTTATGAGACCATGACCATCTCCCGTCTGTCTGAGCTGCTGGCCCTGGCTACCAAGACTGTGGGCGTTCTGGACGCCGCCATCGTGGAGTCCGGCACCATCGCCGGGGTAGAGGAGCTTAGCAACTACTGCCGCGACAAGCTGTTCGCCACCATGAACGAGCTTCGCATCTATGTTGACGAGATGGAAACCATCACCAGCGCGGAGTATTGGCCCTATCCTTCCTACGGCGAAATGCTGTTTAGCGTGAGATAAGAAAAAATGTACCGAGCGGGTCTTTTGTCCTGTGATACCGGGGCGAAAGACCCTGCTCTGCGTAATGTGTGCCGCCGGGATGCCTGAATTTCTGTGAATTTTACATTGACACCGCTGGGAATTAGGGTTATCCTAGATACACAAATAATTTACGATGGAACTGGAGGTAAACCCCATGCTCACCATCCCAGAGGGCTATAAGACTGTCCTCGATGTATATGATACACAGCGCTGTATTGAGTTTATTAAATCCCGCTTCCAGAAGAATTTGGGGGCGGCGCTTAATCTGAAACGGGTATCCGCTCCGCTGTTTGTCCGGGCCGACACTGGCCTGAACGACAACCTGAACGGCGTGGAGCGCCCGGTTTCCTTTGAGGTTCCCGCCACGGGGGCGGGGGAGTACCAGATCGTGCAGTCCCTGGCCAAGTGGAAGCGCTGGGCCTTGCGGGAGTACGATTTCCGGGAGGGCAACGGCCTCTATACGGACATGAACGCCATCCGGCGGGACGAGCCGGTGCTGGATAACCTCCACTCCGTCTACGTTGACCAGTGGGACTGGGAGAAGGTCATATCCCCGGCGGATCGGAATATGGACTATCTCCAGGACACGGTGGAGCGCATTGTCAGCGCCATTGTGATGACCAGCGAGGAGGTTCACTGGGAGTTTCCGCAGATTAAGACGGTTCTGACCAAAAAGGTGGCCTTCATCACCACCCAGGCACTGGAGGATATGTACCCCGACCTGACCCCGGCGGAGCGGGAGAACGAATACACCCGGAACCACGAGACGGTGTTCCTGATGAAGATCGGCAAAAAGCTCCACTCCGGCACCGTCCACGATGGCCGCGCCCCGGATTACGACGACTGGGAGCTGAACGGCGATATTCTAATTCGCAACCATGTGCTTGACCGGGCCTTTGAGATCTCCTCCATGGGCATCCGGGTTGACCCGGAGACCCTGGATCGTCAGCTCACCATTGCCGGGTGCGACGACCGGCGGGAGCTGCCCTTCCACAAGGCGCTGCTGGCCGGGGAGCTGCCCCAGACCATCGGCGGCGGCATCGGGCAGTCCCGCCTGTGTATGCTCCTTATGGGCTGCGCCCACATTGGGGAGGTACAGTCCGGCGTTTGGGACGATGTCACCAGAGCCGCCTGCCGCGCCGCGGGCATCAGGCTCCTGTAAGCGCCGCAGGATAAATTGCTGTAAAGATCCGTGCCAGGGGATTGCCTGGCGCGGATTTTTTGTGGGTTCCGGGAGAGATCAGCAGGTGGGTGTAAACTTTTGCCGAACCTGCTGGATGTCCTGCTGGGGGGCGCTGCTGGTCTGGTACCAGCCTTTGGCGGTCATCTGCTTATAGATGTTGTCCTGAATGGACAGGGCGTCGTCAAAGGCGCAGGAAAAGGTCTGGTGAACGTTGTTGGTGCTGGACTCAATGGCGCCGTGCATATACAGGTCAATGACGCCCTTGGTAGTCAGCAGCAGATTTTCCATGATATTTTTGTCGTCCATTGCTTGTCTCCTTTACACGAGCTTATAGAAGTTTTGGTAGGTCTGGCGGTGGCGGTCGGCCATCTGCTGCACCTGAAGCTTCAGGCTGGCGTCCTGAAGGCTGCCGGCGGCGTTCTGGCACTGCGTCACCAGAAACTGCGCGTGGGACAGGGCATCGTCCACATAGAGAAGTTCTTTGGTTGTCATTTTTAATCACCTCACAGCAAGTATCTCCCAAAATGGGAAAAAGTATGCTACAATATAAATACATTATCTATTACTACACGGCGGCGCTGCCGCTGTTTTTTGCGAGGCGAACCAGATGATTATTGATTTTCACACCCATATCTTTCCCGAAAAGCTGGCGGCCAGGACGCTGCCCTGGATAAAGGAGATTTCCGGCGTGCAATACCAGTTGAAGGGGACGGGGGAGGACCTGCGCCGTTCCATGGACGCGTGCGGGATAGACCTGTGTGTCACCATGCCCATTGTCACCCGCGCCGGAACCATGCGGAAGATAAACGATTACGCGGCGGAGCAGGCGAAAAAGTGGGGCTTTCTCTCCTTCGGCAGCGTCCATCCCGACGAGCCGGACTGGCGGGGAGAGCTGCGCCGGTTTCGGGAGCTGGGCCTGCGGGGGCTGAAGCTGCACAACGACTATCAGAAGTTTTACTTTGATTCCAGGGAGTGCCGCCAAATCATTGAGGCGGCCTTTGAGGAGGGCCTGCCGGTGCTGGTGCATCCCGGCATCGACCCGGTCAGCCCGGACGTACACTACTGCACCTCGAAAATGCTCAAGGACGCCATGCCGCTGCTCCGCCAGGGAACCTTCATCGCCACCCATTTGGGCGGACATATGCGCCTGGAGGAGGCCATGGAGTATGTGATTGGCTCAGACATCTACCTGGATGTGAGCATGGCGCGGGTCTATTACGCCCCGGAGGCTTGCAAAAAAGCCATTTTGAACCACGACCCGGATAAGCTGCTCTTTGGCACGGACTCGCCCTGGGATAACCAGGCGGGGGCCATACAGGCCATCCGGGACATGGAGCTGGGGGAGGAGCTGACGGAAAAAATCCTGGGCGGCAATGCCCAGCGATTGCTGGGGCTTTCCTGAGAAATCGCCGCAAAGCTTAACAAAAATTAATGAGAAAGGGCTTGTTGAATCGTGCCGGAAAGTATATAATAACACGGGAAAATCCTTTAGCTTTTATTGATAGAAAAATCAGAATACCTTATGAGGTGCGATTGAAGTGAAAACATCCCGTTATGAAATGTTTTTGAAAATTGTAGAGACCCAAAGCCTGACCCGGACGGCGGCCTACTTCGGCTGTACCCAGTCGGCGGTCAGCCAGCTTGTGCGTGCCATGGAGACAGATTTGGGCGTGGCCCTGCTGGTTCGCAGCAAGGGCGGCGTTCGCCTGACGGCGGAGGGGGAGTACCTGCTTCCCAGTATGCGCCAAATCGTCAACGGTGAGCGGAGCGTGTTTGAGAAGTCCCTGGAGCTGCAAAATATGAACGCCGGGCTTATCCGCATCGGCATTTTCACCAGCCTGTCCTGCCAGTGGCTCCCGCCGCATCTGAAGCGGTTCCGCGCCACCTACCCGAACATAGACTTTGAGCTGCTGCAAGGGGACACGGTGCAGATTTGTGATTGGCTGCGAAACGGCATGGTGGACATCGGCTTTATGACTAAGCCGGAGTCAGAGGAATTTGTGTTCCGCGAGCTGCTGGAGGACAGAATGAACATTGTTCTGCCGGTGGAGCATCCACTGGCCGGGGGCGAGGTTCATTTGCAGGATTTGAAGGATGAGACCTTTGTCCTTCTGGAGTCCGGCTACAGCCAGATCACAGACAAAATGCTCCAGGACGCGGGCGTTCGCCCCAAGCGGCAGTACACCGTGAAGGACGATTACACCGTTATGTCCATGGTGGAGAGCGGCCTGGGCGTCAGTCTGCTGCCGGAGCTAATGCTTCAGCGCACGCCCTATAAGCTCTACATTCAGCCCTCTGACCCGCCCTATTATCGGCGTCTGGGTGTTTCCTGGCTGCGGAAGGAGCAAAACTCTGTGGCCGTGAACAAATTCGTCCAGCGCCTGCTGGAGGATATGGGCCTGGAACCGTGCGAGACGTAAAAACTGGGGACGTATCAAAAGCGCTTAGATGCGTCCCGTTTTTATGAACCCGTATTAAAACGTTCGCGTTCGCCTGAAAAATTTAAGAAAAAATCCAATAATTTCAAAAAGAATTACTTGACAAAATGAATGCCCGGTGGTAGAATAAGTTCCGTTGTGGCGGCGTAGCTCAGTTGGCTAGAGCACGCGGTTCATACCCGCGGTGTCACCGGTTCAAATCCAGTCGCCGCTACCAAAGCGGGGAGCCTTGCTCCCCCATGTGGAGGCTTAGCTCAGCAGGTTAGAGCGCATGCTTCACACGCATGAGGTCGCGCGTTCGAGTCGCGCAGTCTCCACCACATTCCGGCCCGTTGGTCAAGTGGTTAAGACACCGCCCTTTCACGGCGGTAACATGGGTTCGAGTCCCGTACGGGTCACCAATCAGCCACGCGAACCGAACCCCTTCCGTTATTGGGCGTGGTTCGCTTAACCCCAAAAAGAGACAGTCCGTTTTTGCGGGACTGTCTCTTTTTTATATTTACCCTGTCTGAGAGGACGTAATGCTAATTTCTTATGTAGTGTATAAAAATACCGGGGAGCGTTGCTCCCCGGTACTTCTTTATTAGGTATTTGCCTTAGGAATCAGGCTGAAATCAGCCCATCGCGCCCTCGACGATGCTGGCAGCGCCAGCGCCGCCGGCAGCTACGAAGTCATCCCAGGTGCTGATGCCCACGGTGGTGAAGAGCTGATCCCAGGGGCTGGTGGACTGGTCGATGTCGTCCCAGGACTCCATGGCCATGACCTGCTCGGTGAACTCGTCCAGGTCGGGGGCGTTGCCGCCGGCGGCCTCGATCAGATAAGCCTGATAGTCAGCCCAGGTGACTTCGCCAGCGTCAGCGGTCTCAGCGGTAGCTTCGCCGGAAGCCTCGCCGGAAGCGGTCGCGCCCTGCTGCTCGGCCATAGCGTCCGCAGCAGCGCCCACATCCAGGGTGCCGTCGTCGGTCACGCCGCCGCCCACGTTGGTGCCGCCGCCGACAGCCTCGATGGAGCCGTACTCACCGGCGGGGATAGCTTCCTCAGAAGGAGTCAGGGTCAGGGTGCCGTCAGCGTTCTCGGTCAGCGCGCCGTAAACGGTAGCGCCCTCGGCGATGCTCAGGCTGGTGATCAGGGACTCCTCAGTGACCGTCCAAACACCGTCGGCCTCCACGACCACAGTAGCGGTGGAAGCGCCGTTATAGTGAATGATGTTCTGAACATGACCCTGCAGGAAGTACTCGTTGATGGTGTAGTCGGTGATCTGGATGTAAGCAGCCTCAGCCGCGTCATCGGTCACGTTGCCCTCAGCGTCTACCAGGAGGTAGGCGATGTCGTCGCCATAATACTCGATGCCCTCGATGGCCTCTTCACTGTAGGCCACGCCCTTGATGGTGGAGGTCAGCGCGATGTCGCCGGTCAGGGTAGCACCCTCGCCGATGGTGACGGTCAGGTTGTCGCCGGACTGGCCATAGTAGCCGGTGCCGTTGAGAATGTCGCCAACGTAATCGCCGTTGGTGAAGGTAGCGGTGACGGTGTTGCCGCCGGTGGTGGAGGTGTAATCAAAGCCCAGGCCGGGGAAGCCCTCGCCGGTAGAGGTGATCTTGCTGTCGCTGTAGTTTTCATCGAAGCCAGTCTCAGCGGACATGGGGCTGCCGCCGATACGGGAGTCGTCGTCGTTGTCCATCATCTGAATCAGGATGCCGGAGGCGACGTTCAGCTCGGCCTCGTCGAAGTAGTAAGCGCCGTCGGAAGCCTTGTAGAGGATAGCGGCCTCTTCCGCGTTGATGACGGTGCCGTCCTCGATGTAAAGACCGACCAGGCTGTTGTGCTGCATGAAGCCGAACACACCGTTGATGGTGGTCACGTTGCCCTCGCCCTCGACGGTCTCGATGAGATTGCCGTTGGCGTCATACAGGTCGATGGTGCCGTTGGAGGAAGCATAGTGACCCTCGTTGGCGCCGGTGATGATAGCGGCATAGGTCACGCCGTTGAAGGTCGCGCCATAGTAATACTGGGTGGGGTTGCCGATGTAGTAAGCGCCGTAAGCGGAGCCATAGGCGTCCTCGTCATAGCCGAAGATACGCCAGCCGGAATCGGAGCCGCCTTCGCTCTCAGACAGAGAGGTCAGCTCGGTGTCCACAACATTGATGATCATGTTGGAGCCAGCGTCGGTGGACAGGATGCCCCAGGTCTCGCCGGCCACCAGGGTGGAATCAATGATGGTCAGGGTGGGGTTCTCGCCGATCATGTTGACCACGCGGCCACCGCCGGTGATGCCCAGAGGCCAGGGGGGAGAAATCATGGCGTTCTGGTCAGCGCTGCTGTGATAGCCTTCCCAAGCCTCGGTCAGGGGGTCAGCGCCCATAACGGTGATGTCGCTGTCCTTGATGACGATGTTGGCGTTCTGGGAAACCACACCCAGGGTGCGCTCAAAGCCTTCGGAGTAGTAGGTCAGGCCCTCGATGGTGACGAAAGCGCCGTCATAAGCCACAACGGCAGTGCCCTGGCCGCTGAAGTCGCTGGCCAGCAGACCGTCGGTGTCGTCGATGGCGACCTCCACGCCGGTGATGGTGGCGGAGGCGTCCTCGCCGTGGACATACACCGCAGTGTAGCCAGCGCCGGTGACGGTCTCATCCAGCGCCACAGCCTGATCCGCCTCGGTGATGTCAGTGCCAATATAAATGTTGCCACTGTCGTCACGGTTGGAGTAGTTGGTCAGGTAGGCGTAGTCGGAGGCCGTCAACTGGGACACATCCACAGTGATGGCCGTTTCGGGGATGGCACTGGCCTCTGCGGTCTCCGCAGGGGCGGCTTCCGCAGACGCCTCGCCGGAGGCTTCGCCGCTGGCGAAAGCACCCACGGAAAGGA
>JAJQFY010000207.1 GCA_021200935.1 Oscillospiraceae bacterium | reverse complement strand
GGGCCGGAGGCCTCCAGCTCCGCCAGGTACTGCTTGGCCTTTTTGATCACCGGGTCAGGCACCCCGGCCAGCTTTGCCACCTCGATGCCGTAGCTGTCGTCCGCGCAGCCGGGGACGATCTTCCGCAGGAAGATCAGGCTGCCCCCCTGCTTTTTGGCGGTGATGCTGTAGTTTTTCACCCCGTCCAGCGTCCCCTCCAGGGCGGACAGCTCATGGTAGTGGGTGGCGAACATGGTTCTGGCCCCCAGCCGCCGCTTGTCGGCGCAGTATTCCAGCATGGCCCGGGCGATGGCCATGCCGTCAAAGGTGGAGGTACCCCGGCCTATCTCGTCCAGAATCAGCAGAGAGGCGGAGGTGGCGTGGCGCAGGATGGAGGCCATCTCGCTCATCTCCACCATAAAGGTGGACTGGCCGCTGGACAGGTCGTCCGAGGCCACGATGCGGGTGAACACCCGGTCGGTCACGCCGATCAGGGCGCTTTTCGCCGGGACGAAGCTGCCCATCTGGGCCATCAGGACGATCAGGGCCGTCTGGCGCATATAGGTGCTTTTGCCCGCCATGTTGGGGCCGGTGACAATGGCCACCCTGTCGTCCCCGTCGTTCAGGGGGGTGTCGTTGGGGACGAACAGCGCGTCCTTCTGGGAGGCCTCCACCACGGGGTGCCGCCCCTCCCGGATCTGAATGATCCGGCCTGTGTCCACCTCCGGCATGACGTAGTGGTTCCGGCTGGCTACCTCCGCCAGGGAGCAGAGGGCGTCCGCCTCCGCCACCCGCTGGGAGGTGGCCTGCACCCGGGCCACCTGGGCGGCCACCCGCTCCCGAAGGGCGCAGAACAGCTCATACTCCCGGCTGTCCGCCATCTCCTTGGCGTTTAAAAGGGTGTTTTCCAGCTCCTTCAGCTCCGGGGTGAAATACCGCTCGTTGGACACCAGGGTCTGCTTGCGGATGTAGCTGTCCGGCAGGGCCACGTCCCCGGCGGAGCGGGGGATGTCGATGTAATAGCCGAAGACCCGGTTGTAGCCCACCTTCAGCTTTTTAATGCCGGTGCGCTCCCGCTCCCGGGCCTCCAGCTCTGCCACCATGGCGGCCCCGTTGTCCCGCACGTCCCGAAGGCGGTCTACCTCCTGATCCGCGCCGGGCCGGAGGATGCCGCCCTCCCGCAGGGAAAGGGGCGGGTCGTCCGCCACCGTGCGGGCTATGTCCTCCTGAAGGTCGGAGAGGGTGCCCAAGGCCCCAATGTCCCGCAGCAGAGGGCTTTTTACCGCCCCCAGAAGCTCCGCCAGCCGGGGCAGCTTCGCAAAATAATGGCCCAGCGCGGCCAGATCCCGGCCATCGGCCGTGCCGTAGGTGCAGCGGCCAATGAGACGCTGCAAATCGCCTATCTCCCGCAGGGTCAAAATAAGCTCTGGCCGGAGAATGGGACTGTTATACAGCTCCTCCACGGCGGAAAGCCGCCTGCGGATGGCCACAGGGTCCAGGAGAGGCCGCTCCACCCAGGAGCGGAGCAGCCGCCCGCCCATAGGGGTTTTTGTTTTGTCCAGCACCCACAGGAGGCTGCCCCGCTTCTCCCCGGTGCGGAGGTTTTCCGTCAGCTCCAGGTTCCGGCGGGAGGCGTAATCCAGCTCCATATACCGGCCCTGGCCGAACCGCTCCAGGCGCCGGATGTGGGACAGGTCGCACTTCTGGGTCTCGATGAGATGGCTCAGCAGCGCCCCCGCCGCCAGGGTCTCCCCGGCGGCCCCGGCCTCGCCGAACTGGGTGAAGACACGGGCCTGGCAGCCCTCCGGCTGAAAGCGGTCAGCCCCGTCCTCCGGCAGGCAGTTCAGCTTATGCAGGAAGACGGCAATGTCCTGATTTGCCAGGGCCTGGGGGGACAGCACCGCCTCCCTGGGGGCGAAGCGGCCCAGCTCGTTGAGCATATGCGTCACCGGCTCCTCCTGGAAGGAGGCGGCGCAGAACTCCCCGGTGGACACGTCGCAGAAGGCGGCGGCTCCCTCCTCCCTCTCCAGCCACAGGGCGCAGAGATAGTTTGAGCGGCCCTCCTCCAGCATGGAGCTGTCCATCACCGTGCCGGGGGTGATGACCCGGACGACGCCCCGATCCACCAGCCCCGTGGCGGCGGAGGGATCCTCTAGCTGCTCGCAGATGGCTACCTTGTAGCCCTTGGCGATAAGGCGGCCAATATACGCCTCGCAGGAGTGGTAGGGTACGCCGCACATAGGGGTCTGATCCTCCGGGGCCTTGTTCCTGTCCCGGGTGGTCAGGGTCAGATCCAGCTCCTTGGAGGCCACCTTGGCGTCCTCGTCAAACATCTCGTAAAAATCGCCCAGCCGGAAAAACAGCAGGCAGTCCGGGCACTGCTCCTTTATTTCATAATACTGCCGCTTCATCGGTGTCATTTCCGCCATCCCGGTTTATCGCTCTCTTTCTAAATAGTTTGATATTATTTTTATATTACACAATCTCCCCGTACAGCGCCCAGGTGGTGCTGGAGGTGATTTTGGCGGTGACAAACCGGCCTACCAGGGATGGGTCGCCCTGGAGGTGTACCAGGCGGCCCCCGGCGGTGCGGGAGGACAGGTTATAAGGTGCCGCGCCGGTCTCCCCATCCACCAGAACAGAGAAGGTTTGGCCCACATAGGCGGCGTGCTTCTCCTCGGAGATGCGGTTGGCGACGGCCAGAAGCTGGTCGAACCAGACCTGCTTTTCCGCTCGGGGGACGGGGTCGTCCATCTCCGCCGCCGGGGTACCGGCGCGGGGGGAGTAGATAAAGGTGAACATGGCGTCGTAGCGCACCTTTTCCACAATGTCCAGGGTCTCCCGGAAGTCCGCCTCCGTCTCCCCGGGAAAGCCCACGATAATATCCGTGGTCAGCACCAGGTCGGGCATATATTCCCGCGCCATAGCCGCCTTTTCCAGATAGGCTGCCCGGTCGTAATGGCGGTTCATGGCCTTCAGGATGCGGTCAGAGCCGCTCTGGACGGGGAGATGGAGCTGATGGGCGCACTTTTCACTCTCCGCCATGGCCCGGAACAGCTTTTCCGTGGCGTCCTTGGGGTGGCTGGTCATAAAGCGGAGACGGAAGTCCCCCGGAATATCGCTGATAGCCCGGAGCAGGTCGGGAAAGTCCATTTTGTCCTCCCCCAGGCCCTTGCCGTAGCTGTTCACGTTCTGGCCCAGAAGGGTGATGTCCTTGTAGCCGGAGGCGGCCAGCTCCCTGGCCTCTGTCAGAATGTCCGCCGGACGGCGGCTCCGCTCCCGGCCCCGGACGTAGGGGACGATGCAGTAGGTGCAGAAGTTGTCGCAGCCGTTCATAATGGAAAGCCACGCCTTCACCTGGCTGTCCCGCCGCCGGGGTAGCCCCTCGGCCACCACCCCGTCGGAGGGGGCGGCGGCAATGACCCGGCTCTTGTTCCCCCGCCGCCCGTGGCGCTCCATGGCCTGCCACAAAAGCTGGGGGAACTGCCACACCTCATGGGGGCCAAACACCAGGTCTACCATACGGAAGGAATCCCGTAGGCGGGCTTTCATCCCCTCCTGCTGGGCCATGCACCCGCCCACGCAGACGATAAGCTCCGGGTTCCGCTCCCGCGCATGGGCCAGGGAACCCACGTTCCCCAGCACCCGCAGCTCCGCGTGTTCCCGGACGGCGCAGGTGTTCACGGCGATCACGTCCGCCTGGGCGGGGTCGTCTGTGGCCAAATACCCGCACTGGGCCAGCCACCCCCGGAGGATCTCGCTGTCCGACTCGTTCTGCTGGCAGCCGTAGGTGTCTACCAGCGCGTAATGAGGCCGGGCGGCAATGGCCTGCTTCACCCTCTCGCAGTAAGCATCCTGCACCTCCAGCTCCCCCGCCCCAATCTCCCGGCGTGTGTACATAAAAACCCTCCCATGGTTCGTCAAATAAAAAGCCCCGCATCCCGCCGCCCGCAGGCGCAAAGCCTCGCAGACTGCCGCCCGCAGCGGCGAAATAAATTTCAATCATTTTTTCCGGCGGCGTGTACGTCGGAAAAAATTCCTATCGGCCCGGGACTACCGCCCGCAGGCGGTGTGCAAACGCGCAACCGTGCGAAGCACGGCTCTTGGCGCGTGCAGTGTGCGAGCGCCAGCGACTGCCGCCCGCAGGCGGTGTGCAACGCGCAACCGCGCACAGCGCGGCTCTTAGCGCGTGCAGTGCGCGCACAGGCCGCCCTCCCCTCATCCGCGACCCCGTCGCGGATGAATCTTTAGACCTCCAGCGTCCCCTCGAACACCAGCACGGCGTTGCCGGAGAGGGTGACGGTCTCGTCGGTGTAGTTTACAATCAGGTCGCCGCCGGGCTGCTTCACAGTGATGTCCGCGCCCTTTTCGCAATAGCCGTTTTCCACGGCGGCCACGGCGGCGGCGCAGGCGCCGGTGCCGCAGGCCAGGGTCTCCCCGTTGCCCCGCTCCCAGACCCGCATACGAAGGGTGGTCTTATTCACCACCCGGACAAACTCGGTGTTGATCCTGTCCGGGAAGCAGGGGGCGTGTTCAAAGGCCGGGCCAAGCTCGTCCAGATCCAGGCCGTCAATTCTGTCGCAGAAGATGACGCAGTGGGGGTTGCCCACGGACACCCCGGTGATATGCCAGGTCTGGCCCGCCACCTCCAGGGGGTAGTTAATAAGCCGTTCCGCAGGCAGATCCGCGGGCAGGGCCGCGGTACGCAGATCCGCCGGACCCATGTCCACGGTGACGGAGGACACCCGCCCGTCCCGGATGAACAGGGACAGCTCCTTAATGCCGCTGGCGGTCTCGATAGTCATATGCTCCTTGGGGACGATGCCCTTGTCGTAGAGATATTTCCCCACGCAGCGCAGGTTGTTCCCCGCCAGGCGGCCCTCACTGCCGTCACGGTTGAAGGAGCGCATTTTCGCGTCCGCCACACGGGACGGCTCCATCAGCACAATGCCGTTGGCCCCGATGCCGTAATGGTCGGCGCAGAGCGTCACGCACATGGATTCCGGGCTTGTGACCTGGGCGGCAAAATTCTCGATGAAAATATAGTCGTTGCCGGAGCTTTCCATTTTGGCGAAGGCCAGCTTCTGCCGCTTCGTCCGCATATGGTTGATGTCCACCAGCTCCGTGTTGTAGGGATTGAACCGGCTGGCGATAATATCCGCCAAAGCCCCGGCGGTGTCCAGGGTGGTCAGGCAGGGGATGCCAAGCTGCATGGCCCGGCGGTGCAGGATGGTATAGTTGCCCATGGTGGCGTCCTTCACCGCGCCGGAGTAGACGATGTAGTTGATGGAGCCGTTTTCCATCAGCTCGTCCAGCTCGGCATTTTTCGTGGCGGTGGAGACCGCGGTCACGTCGATGCCAAGCTGGGCAATAGCCTCCGCCGTCCCCGCCGTGGCGTACAGGTCGATGCCCAGGTCGTGGAACCGCTTGGCAATGCCGATGATCTCCTGGTAGTCGTGGCTCTCCACGCTGAGCAGGATGCCCGTATGCTCCCCGGCGTCCAGGGCGGGCATATGCAGCCCGGCGGCGGACAGGCCCTTGTACAGCGCCTCCGCCATGGTCTTGCCAAGGCCCAGCACCTCACCGGTGGATTTCATCTCCGGGCCGAGGATGGAGTTCGCGTCCCCCAGCTTCTCGAAGGAGAACACCGGCACCTTCACGGCGCAGTAGGGGGGCGAAGGCCACAGGCCGGTGCCGTAGCCCAGCTCCGCCAGAGGCTGGCCCAGCATGACCTTGGAGGCCAGGTCCACCATGGGAACGTTCGTCACCTTGCTGATATAGGGTACCGTCCGGGAGGCCCGGGGGTTCACCTCGATGATGTACAGCTCGTTGTCGTAGATGAGATACTGGATGTTCACCAGGCCCTTTGTTCCCAAAGCCAGGGCCAGCTTCTCCGAGCAGTCGCAGATCTTCTGCAAAAACCGATCCGTCAGGTTATAGGGGGGATAGACGGCGATAGAGTCGCCGGAGTGTATGCCCGCCCGCTCGATATGCTCCATAATGCCGGGGATCAGCACGTCCTTCCCGTCGGAGATCACGTCCACCTCCAGCTCCACGCCGGGCATATACTTGTCCACCAGGACGGGATTTTCAATTCCCCCCGCCAGGATAGTCCGCATATACCGCTCCGTGTCCTCCCGGCAGCGGGCAATGGTCATGTTCTGGCCGCCGATGACATAGCTGGGCCGGAGCAGCACGGGATAGCCCAGGGTATCCGCCGCGTTCACGGCCTCCTCCAGGGTGTTGACGCCCATGCCCTTGGGCCGGTAGAAGCCGAAGGTCTCCAGCAGGGCGTCGAACCGGCTCCTGTCCTCCGCGATATCAATGCTCTCCGCGCTGGTGCCGAGAATCGTCACACCCTTCTGATCCAAAAACTGGGTCAGCTTGATGGCGGCCTGGCCGCCGAAGGCCACCACCACCCCCACGGGCTGCTCCACCTGGATGATGTTATACACATCCTCCGGGGTCAGCGGCTCGAAATACAGGCGGTTGGCGGTGTCGTAATCTGTAGAGACGGTCTCCGGGTTGTTGTTCACAATGACAACGTCATAGCCCATCTCCCGCAGGGTCCAGACGCAGTGGACGGAGCTGTAGTCGAACTCGATGCCCTGGCCGATGCGGATGGGGCCGGAGCCGAGAACCATGACCACCGGCTTGCCGGAGCGGGGGAAGGCCCGGCTCTCGCAGTCCGCGTCGCAGGTGGAGTAGAAATAGGGCGTCTCCGCGTCGAACTCCGCCCCGCAGGTGTCCACCATCTTGTAGGCAAAGGTTTGACCCGGCAGCTCCTGCCGCCCGGTGAGGCGGCGGATGGCGTCGTCCGTGTAGCCCATGCGCTTGGCCTCGTAATAGTCCTCGTCCGTCAGGCCCTTCTCGATCCGCTGCTCGAACCGGGCCATTTTCTCCAGGGGATACAAAAACCAGCGGTCAATTTTGGCGATATTGAATATAGTGTCCACGTCCACCCCGGATTTCAGGGCCTCGAACACGGTAAACAGCCGCCGGTCGTCCTGGTCGTGGAGACGCTCCAGCACCGGGCGATCGTCCAGGGGCGGGGCGTTTAAGGTGTCCAGGCCGATCTCTGCCCCCCGGACGGCCTTCATCAGGGCCATCTCGAAGGTGGGGCCGATGGCCATGACCTCCCCGGTGGCCTTCATCTGGGTACCCAGGCGGCGGGAGGAGCCGTGGAACTTGTCAAATGGCCACTTGGGGAACTTGGCCACGATATAGTCCAGGGCTGGTTCAAAGCAGGCGCAGGTCTTGCCGGTGATGTCGTTTTTGATCTCGTCCAGGGTGTAGCCCAGGGCGATTTTGGTGGTGATCTTTGCGATGGGATAGCCCGTGGCCTTGGAGGCCAGGGCGGAGGAGCGGCTGACACGGGGGTTCACCTCGATGACCGCGTACTCAAAGCTGTCCGGGTTCAGGGCGAACTGACAGTTGCACCCGCCCACTATGCCGATGGCGGAGATGATGTCCAAAGACGCGGAGCGGAGCATTTGCAGCTCCCGGTCGGACAAAGTCTGGCAGGGGGCCACCACGACGGAATCCCCGGTGTGAACCCCTACCGGGTCGAAGTTTTCCATAGAACAGACGGCGATCACGTTCCCCACGCCGTCCCGCATGGTCTCAAACTCAATCTCCTTCCAGCCGGAGATGCACTTTTCCACCAAAATCTGGGTGATGGGGGACAGATCCAGCCCCGCCTGGGCGATCACCCGCAGCTCCTTCTCGTTCTGGGCAATGCCGCCGCCGGTGCCGCCCAGGGTGAAGGCGGGGCGGACGATCACCGGGTAGCCGATGTCCTCCGCCGCCTTTAACGCCTCCGGCAGGGTGACGGCAATCTCTGAGGGGACGACCGGCTGGCCGATCTCCTCCATGGCGTCCCGGAATAGCCGCCTGTCCTCCGCCTGGTCAATGCTCTCCGCCGGGGTACCCAGCAGGCGAACCCCATGCTCCGCCAGCCACCCGTCCTTGGATAGCTGCATGGCAATGGTCAGGCCCGTCTGGCCCCCCAGTCCGGCCAGGAGGCTGTCCGGCTTCTCTTTTAATATAATGCGCTTGACCGTGTCCGCCGTCAGCGGCTCCAAATATATTTCGTCGGCCAGGTGCTTGTCTGTCATGATGGTGGCGGGGTTGGAGTTTACCAGCACCACGTTCACCCCCGCGTCCTTCAGCACCCGGCAGGCCTGGGCCCCGGCGTAGTCAAATTCCGCCGCCTGGCCGATAACAATGGGGCCGGAGCCGATTACCAGTACCTTTTTTATCGAAGCGTCCTGCGGCATTAGTCCTGCCCTCCCATCATGTCGATAAATCTGTCAAACAAAAACCGGGTGTCCAGCGGCCCGGAGCGGGCCTCCGGGCGGAACTGGACGGAAAAGCACCGCATTCCCGGATAGGCCACCCCCTCACAGGTGTGGTCGTTGGCGTTTTCAAAGATCACCTGGCCCACCCCGGCCAGGCTCTCGCTGACCACGGCGTACCCGTGGTTTTGGCTGGTGATATAGGTTCTGTCCCCCGTCAGGTCACGGACGGGCTGATTCACCCCCCGGTGGCCGTATTTCATCTTCACCGTCCTGCCCCCCATGGCCAGGGCCAGAAGCTGATGGCCCAGGCAGATGCCGAAGATGGGGAGCTTCCCCACCAGCTTTTTGAGCTGCTGGATGCAGTAGACGTTCTCCGCCGGGTCGCCGGGGCCGTTGGTCAGCATGATCCCGTCCGGCTGGAGGGCCAGCACCTCCTCCGCCGGGGTGTCCTGGGGCAGCACCGTCACCTGGCAGCCCCTTGCCTGGAGCTGGGCCACAATGCTGCGCTTGGCCCCGTAGTCCATCACCGCCACCCGGTATTTTTGCTCCCCCTGGGCGGGGAAGGTCTGGGGCTGCTTGCAGCTCTCCGCCGCCACCACGCCGGTAACGGCGTACCGCCGGATGTCCTCCAGATCCTTGGGGATCTCCCGGCAGAGCTTGGCGTTCATCACGCCATGCTCCCGGATCAGCCGGGTAATATGCCGGGTGTCCACCCCCCCACAGGCCGGGGACGCCCTGCTCCTTTAAATATCCGTCCAGGTCGCCCTGACTGCGGAAGTTGGACGGCCCGTCGCACCACTGCCGCACCACATAGCCCTTCACCGCGCAGTGACCCTCAAAATCCTCCGGGATGACCCCGTAATTCCCGATCAGGGGATAGGTCTGCATGACGATCTGCCCGGCATAGCTCTCATCCGTCAGCGTCTCCAGGTAGCCGCCCATGCCTGTGGTGAACACCAGCTCCCCCACAGACTCTGTCTCGGTCCCAAAGGCCCGGCCCTCAAAGACCGTCCCATCAGCCAGCACCAGATATGCCTTGTCCATAGCCCCGCCTCCATCTATATATAAAGTATAGTGTCTTCAAGCTCGCCCTTTATCATATCGTATATTTATTCAATTTTCAACTGGAGAATTTAATGAATCGGCGGGGTATTGAGGGAAGATATTGTATTACGGCCCGCGATTTTACCAAAAAAACCGCACCAGGGTACGTCCTGGTGCGGTTTTTTTCGGGTTGCCCCGGGTTTTTGGGATTGGATTAGTTGTTCTTCTTCTTAGCCAGGGTCAGCACCGCGCCGGTGGCGGCGGCCAGGGCGGCGGTCAGGATGGCCCAGAGGGTAACACTGGTCTCGTCCCCGGTGGAGGGGGCCGTCCCGCTGCCGGAGCCGGAGCCGCTGCCCGTGCCGGAGCCGGAGCCAGAACCGCTGCCGGAACCAGTGCCGCCTTCAGTAGCGCTGCCGGTGCCGGTGCCGGTACCGCCGCCGGAGCTGCTGCCCTGCTGGGCCGGGTCGTTGGTGGAATCAATATACCCCAGCTCGGCCTGCTCTGTCGTCAGGTCGTCCACGCTGATGATCTCCACAGTGACTTCGGTCACGCCCTCGTTGATCTCGATCTCAAAATAGGAACTATCGGAATAAACCTTGCTTGTCACCACCGTGCCGCCTGTCACCTTTATGGTGTTACCCCCATAAACAGAGACATAAATGGTATCGGTACTCAGGCACTGCTTGCCGCTGTCCGTCGTTTTCATGTTGTCAGAATAGGTGTACGCAAAATATTCGGTGTTGTTGACAAGGTTAACCGTGACCCACTCCACGACCAGGCCCACCGTGATCGTCACCTCGGCAGGGTCGCCGGTGGGAACCAGAACGTACTCCAGATAGATGTTCCCATCATAATCCGTGACATAGCCGTTTTCATAGTACACGGCGCCGTCCACCGCCTCGATCTCGTAGCCGTTGGCCACCCGGATGGTGTTCCTGCCACTCTCCAGGGCGTCGCCGTCGGCCACCGTGTCGTCGGTCTTTATCACGGCCTCCTGAGCCTCCGCGTCGGTCACGTCCGTGCCGCCCACGACCTTCAGGGTGGATTCCTCCGCAATTTTGATGATGTTCACCGTCACCGCCGTGGCGTCTTCATCTATCGTAAAATCTACGTTCCTGTCGGAATAGTAATAAACGTAGGTAGCGCCTGTCACCTCTGCCGTATATCCGTCCTCCAGATACAGCTCAAAGTAATCACCGGGTAGCACATAGGCATCGTTACCATAGCTTACATCTCTCAGGCCGTCCGTCTTGCCGGTGTATGTCACCTTGATAGCCGTGGGCAGATCGCCCTCTTCGGCCTCCCGGAAGGTGACTGTCAGGGTGCCAGTGCTAGTGGCCTCAATGATGTATACGCCATAGACCTGGCCTGTTTCGGAATTGCAATAATAGTAGGTGTCTTCGGTTATCTCACCGCCGTCTACATCCACCACATAACCGTAATTGGTATAAACAACAAAGGTAGCACCTACACCCACAGTCGCACCCTCAAGGAGAGAGCCATTGCCACTCTGCTTACCGTTTTCCACATCTCCGGCATAGGCCACCACAGCACCTTCTGCCACATTCAGCGTGGCAATCCCATCGGCCAGAATATCTCTGACATAGACTTGATAAAAACTTTGATTATTGTCTACAGAATCCCTGGAATAAAAGTTATCAACTGCGTAACCCTGCTCTACTGTGACAAAAAGAATATCGCCGACCTCTACTACATCACCTTCGGCAACGTCCACTTGTTCGTCTACACTGACCCACTTTTGGATGGAGACGACCTGCTCCGTGGCCCCGGTGACTTTCAGGGTGCCAGCAGCCTTCTTCGTGCCGGTGACAACGATTTCCGTCGCTCCCTCATCGGGATAAAGGTAATATTCAATCCCGTTGGCTCCCTCATATCCGGTTTTTACCGTCGCATTGGTCACGCTTGTCAGTTCGTATGAATAGGGGAACCACTGATACGCATACTCATCCGTACTCAGCATATACTCTGTGGTATATTCGTCTGCCAAATCCCCGGCATATGTAATTTTGATCGCATAGGGCGCATCCTCGTCCTCCACAATGTTCAGCGCAACCTCGCTGGTCTCGCCGGTAAGGATGTACCAATAGTACGCATACACCTGACCCTCGCTGCCAACCCAATACCAGGAATCTGTAATCTCTATACCAGCCGTCTCGCCCAGAGCGTAGCCGCCGCACAGCTCGATGTAATCGGAATAGCCGGACAGGGTATATTCATTATAGTAGCTTGGCCAATCAACAATTACATCTTCCGCCGACGCACCGTCGGGCAGCTTTACCGCAGTCAAAACGACTGTGGGAGCGTCAGGATTCTCCACGATGTTCAGCGCAGCCTCGCTGGTCTCGCCGGTGACAGTATATTCGTAGTAGCTATACAGCGTACCGCTTTCCTCGTCAACAGAATACCAGTAATCCGTAACCTCTATGCCCGCTGACGCGCTGACCTTGTAGGCGCCAATCAGGCAAATGTTGTCGGATTCACCGCTCAGGACATATGTGTCGTAATTGCCATAGTCGATTATATCCGCCGTGGCACCGCTGGGCAGTTGGGTCGTAACATACACCGCTGTGGGAGCCTCGTCGCTGGAGGCTACAACATTGATAACCACTTCATCGGGAGCGGAATCGCCGTAGACGATGAAATCACGGTAGCGAAAGACAGTCCCATCGGAATCTATGTCATAAAAATCCACATCCAGCGTTCCGCCTGTCACCTCGATGTCGTACCCGGCTTTCAGGTATACGCCATACCAGGAATCAGTGTATATGCTGTCATAGTCAAAGGCATAATACAGTCCCTCCGTCGCCCCGGTAACGGTGACGGGAATGGAGCCGTCATCCAGACTGGCCGTCAGAACGGCGGTTTCGCCCTCAGCGGCCTCGCCGGAGCCGGTTTCTTCGTCCGCAGCCTGGGCGCTCGCAGTGCCTTCCCCGTCGTCCTCCTCCGCGAACGCGGAGACGCCGACCAGCGAGAAGACCATGACCAGCGCCAGAAGCAAGCACATGATACGTTTCATACTCGTATCTCCTCCTTAATGTAATCAAAATTTTGGAACATTTGCCAAATCCTGCCAATCCGCCTACGATTAGCCCTATTATTATATACCAGTGTTATGACGTTGTCAACGGATGTTTTTTTTTTTTTGAATAACAGAGTTTTCCACAGCTTTTCCGCGTTTCTGTAAAATAATGGAAATTCCTCCCTGGGCTTGACAGGATAGAAC
>JAJQFY010000113.1 GCA_021200935.1 Oscillospiraceae bacterium | reverse complement strand
AAAGGCGTTGTTCCCGATGGATTTGACGCTGGCCGGAATCGTGATGGCTGTCAGATTGGAGCAGTTCGCAAAGGCGGAGGCGCTGATGGAAGTGACCCCGCTGGCGATCTCCACCGATGTCACCTTTTCAGCATAGGTGGAACGGCTGCTTGCCCAGTTGCTCATCCCCGTATCGCTGGAAATGGTCAGCTTGCCGTTATCGTCCAATTCCCACCCGTTTCCAGAGGCGGCGGTCAGGGCTGTAGTCAGAACCAGGGCGTTGGAGGATGTCTCCTCCACGATTTCCTCGCTGGCGGTCTCCTCCGTCGGCTCCTCGCTGGCGGTCTCCTCCGCAATCTCCTCGCTGCCGGTTTCCTCCGCCTCGTCCGCAAGCGCGGCCACAGAGAACAGGGACAGCGCCATAAGCAGGACGAGAACCCAGGTTATGATTTTCCGCTGTTTCATTTTCAAATCCCTCCTATTCAGGTTATTCCGAGCGCAAAAAAGCGCCTCCCCACGCGGTTTCCCGCGCAGGAAGGCGCTCTGTTACGCAAAAAGGGCAGACTTACCCCAGGGTGCAGTTATGCCGTACCGTACCGTACCGTACCGTACCGTACCGTACCGTACCGTAAAATTGTGGCTCCGTGCAGCACCCCTGTCAAGCCCCTTTCTCAGAAAATTCTGGTTAAATTTTAAGGCATTGCGCCCAATTTGTCAACATTTTATTGTATCACGGCAAATTCTACGAGAATATTACAAAACAGATAAATATATATTTGTTATTTTTGATTGTCAAGCGGGAAAAAGTGTGTTATAATGTCATTACTCTTGTGAAAATATCTACGTTACGGTTTCGCACAGAAAGGAGTTCACAATGAAACAACCCAAGCGAACTTTGAGCCTCATCCTCGCACTGGTGCTGGCCCTGGCCCTGCTGGCAGGCTGCTCCGGCAGCTATGTGGACATCGACACCGCGGGCGCGGCAGCAGCCGCCGCCGCGGGCAGCGCCACGCCGAAGCCATCCGCCACCGCCGCCGTGTCCGCCGCGAACACCCAGACCACCACCGACACCGGCGCCTCCGCCGAGATGTCCGGCGGCGCCTCCGGCGAGCCAACCGCCGCCTCTGACACCGCGACCACCGACACAGCCACCGACGCCGGTACCGCCGCAGATGCCTCCGCCTCCGGCGAAGCGTCCGGCGAGGCCTCCGGCGAAATGCCCACCGCCTGACAGCGGTCAAACCAACAGGGAACCACGGAATCAACGACCGCGCAGCGTTAGTTGATCTGCGGTTCCCTTTGTTATTTGGCAAAATTTGGAAAGGAGAAAGAACATGAAGAAGCTGTTATCCCTGCTGCTGGCCCTCACAATGCTTGTGGCCCTGGCAGCGCCCGCCCTGGCCTCTGACGAAGCCAGCGGCGAAGCAGCAGACGCCTCCGCCGAGGTCACAGAGGAGACCGAGGAGGAGACCGGCCCCATCGCCGTTATTGTCATCACGGACGAGGGGGAGGACGAGACCCAGGAGCAGACAGAGGGCATCGACCTGACCTTCTTTGAGGGGGGCGGGCAGACGGAGACCGGCATTTCCGGCTTCCTGATGACCTCTGACGATTCCCAGGCGGCCCTGTACTATTCCGAGCTGAGCGAGGACACCGGCGCGTTCTACACCATCGGCGGCGACGGGGTCAACGTGGCCCTGGATGAATACGACGTGACCGAGCTTGCCGCCCAGTGGCTGGAAAGCCTGGGCGCGGAGGGCTTTGATTCCGCCGTGGTTCTGGGCGACGGGGACGCGGCGGACTCCTGCTCCCCGGTTATTTCCGCCAAGGGCTACACCTACCTGAACATCACAAACACCCTGGTGCTGGCCTCCGGCACGGCCCGCAGCGCCATGTATTCCGACGTGGTGGGCGGCACCACCGTGGCCGGGCCTGGCGCGGGGGGCATGAGCCAGGGCAGCGAGGAGCCTGTTGTGGTTATCACCGGCTCCCTGCTGGAGACCCTGGGCGGCCCGGAGGAGCAGGCGGAGGACACCATCACCGTCACCAGCACCGGCAACCGCGCCCGGGGCATCCAGCCCCAGGGCAAGAGCATTACCTATCTCTACGATTCCGCCATTGTGTCCCACACCTGGGGCGCGTGGAGTACAGACTCCGCACGGGTCAGCCTTGACCTGGTGGCCTACCGCAGCCTGGGCCTGAGCCAGGGCGGCTATGGGGCCTACGCCGACACAAGCTGCCATCTGTTCCTGTACGGCAGCACCGTTATGGGCAGCTCGGACGGCATTGTCGCCTCCAACGATGGGGAGATCTACGCCGTTTCCAGCGACTGCACCGACGACTCCGCCGCCCTGCGGGCCATTATGAGCAAGTCCGGCGACCGGGCTTTGAGCTGGCAGGACTACGAGACCCAGGAGGGTGACGTGCTGGAGAGTGTGATTTCCGGCGGCGCGGCGGCTGTGCAGTTCCATATGCCCGACCAGGGCCATTCCGGCGCGGGCAACACCCGCAAGGGGACGCTTTACATGAACGGCGGCACCCTCAGCACGGACGAGAGCCTGATCGAGGGCGGCGCGGAGAGCCTGGACGCCTACGAGCTGAATTACGCCGGGGCCTGCATTGTCACCAAATCCACCCAGGCCAACATTCTGCTGGTTGGCGTGGAGATGGAGAGCTGGAGCGGCGTGCTGATCCACTCCGTCATCAACAACGACTCCAACGCGAATAATATCGCCGACGGGGACGAGGCCCTGGGCAGCGACATTACCCTTCAGGACATGGACGTGACCGGCGACATCGTGAACGACGACTACCAGCGGGCCATGCGGCTGGTGCTGGACGGCACCACCCTGACCGGCGCGATTTATTCCAACACCTGCGAGGACTGGAACGCCCTGTGCGAGACGGCCTTTGACGGGGAATACATCCTCAACGAGGACGGCTACGAGACCGTTTGGGGCGTTGAGCTTACCCTGACCAACGGCGCTGTGTGGAACGTCACCGAGACCTCTGTAGTGGCCGAGCTTATCATAAACGACGGCTGCACCGTCAACGGCGTCATCACCGAGAACGAGGACGGCACCCTGACCGTCTCCCCCATTGAGGCCGCCGCCTCCGGCGAGGCTTCGTAATTTCCCGCATTGGGCAAAAAACAGCGGTCAGCAGCGAAAGCTGCTGGCCGTTTTTTGTGCCAGGCGTTGACATGGTAGCATGGAACGGTTATAATATGAGTATAATAACGCTACCGCAAAGCGCAGGAGGTATTGCAATGAACATTCGTCCATCCGCGGCGATCCGCCAGAATTACAATGAGGTCGCCGATATGTGCCGCCGGACAGGGGAACCCGTGTTCCTGACCAAGAACGGCGAGGGCGACCTGGTGGTTATGGACATAGAGACCTACACCCGGCGGGAGAAAATGCTCCATCTTCGGGAAGAGCTTCTGGCCGTAGAGGAGGCTCGGGCCAATGGGGCCAAGGGCTATACCGTTGATGAGGTTGCCGCCATGATGCGGGACATAATTGAGGAGTCAGCCACCCTTGAAAAAGCAGAATAAATACCACGTCGTAGTGTCAGAGCAGGCGGCGCAGATGCTTACCTCCCACGCCGCGTTTTTGGCCCAGGTCAGCCTGGACGCGGCGGAACGGCTGACCGCCGCCTTTGAAAAATGCGCCAATTCCCTGGAAATCATGCCCCAGCGGTGTCCGTGGCTGACGGGTGAATATATTCCCAGAAACGTCTATCGGTTCATTCTGTTCGAGAAGTGGTATATGCTTGTTTTCCAGGTGATAGACGACACTGTGTATATTGATTACACCATCGACTGCCGCCAGGACTACGGCTGGCTCATTCACTGACGCCGGGAGGGATCGAACCGGGTCAGATCCTTTACCACCTCCCCGGCAATAATCAGACCGACAACGGAGGGGACGAAGGCGTTGCTGCCGGGGACCTGGCGGCGTTCGGCGCATTTGCGAACCGTTCCTGGAGGGCAGACGCAGTGATAACGGCAGCTTATCTCCTCGTCCTCCAGGGGCGGGATTGGCTTTTCCTGGGAATAGACCACCTTCAAATGCTTCACGCCCCGTTTTCGCAGCTCGTGGCGCATGACACGGGCCAGGGGGCAGACGGAGGTCTCGTATATATCCGCCACCTGAAAGGCGGTGGGGTCAACCTTGTTGCCCGCTCCCGTGGAGCTGATGATGGGGGTTCCGGCCCGCTGGGCGCACTCCACCAGGGCGATTTTCCCGGAACGGTGTCGATGGCGTCCACCACATAGTCATAAGCGGAAAAGTCAAACATCCCGGCGGTCTCCGGGCCGAAAAAGGTCTTATAAGTACCCACGGCAGCGCCGGGGTTAATCTCCTCCACGCGGTCGGCGGCCACATCCACCTTATACTGCCCGATGGTCTTGCGGGTGGCAAAAATTTGGCGGTTCAGATTGGTGAGACACACCCGGTCGTCGTCTATCAAATCCAAGGCCCCCACGCCGGAACGGGCCAGGGCCTCCACCGTATACCCTCCCACACCGCCGACACCGAACACGGCCACGCGGGACGCGGCCAGCCGTTCCATGGCCGGTTTGCCGAATATAAGCTGTGTTCTTGAAAACTGATCTAACACGTTCATTTCTCCTCTCGCAGGTCTATCTTCCCCAGGGCCTCGCGGACGGCGGCCACCACCTGGTCTGCCCCGTCCCGGCAGGGAATGGTCAGGTCTGCGTATTTTTGATAATATGGCTCCCGCATGGCGTAGATATCCCCCACGGTCATATCCGCCGGGGCGGCCACGCCCCTGTCCTCCCGTGAGTGATTCGCCAGCCGCGCCTCCAAAACGGAAACCGGCGTTTGCAGCCAGACCACGACTCCGTCCCGGCAAAGATTTTCCATGGCGGCGGCGGACAGCACCATGCTGCCCCCGGTGGCGATTACCGTGCTGTCCCGGCGCAGCTCCCGGCCCAGGGCCTCCTCCCGCTGGAGAAAGCCCTCCAGTCCATAGGCCGCCAGGATTTCCGGCAGAGTATGCCCCTCCCGCCGGGCCAGCAGAATGTCTGTGTCCAGGAAGTCATACCCCAGCCGCTTCGCCAGAATGACCCCCACCGTGCTTTTGCCCGTGCCGGGCATACCGATCAGAACAATATTTTTCACGCCGCTCCCCTCCATGCCGCTGTTTGCGATTCTCCGATACAATGTACCACACCCGGCCCCGTTCGTCAATTTGTTATTGCCCTGACAGCACGACAAAGCGGCGGGAGCTGTACCCGCCGCTTGAGCTTATGAGGATGATTTTATTTTACGCCGCCGGGAGATAGGCTGTGGGGTCTGCGGAGAGGCCGTCGCAGGTCATGGCAAAATGCAAATGGCTGACCTGGTTTGTCTCGCAGATGGCGGTGCTGCCCACGGAGCCGATGACCTGGCCCATGGTGACGGTATCGCCCACAGAGACAGGCGGCTCCGAAGCCAGGTTTGCGTAGATGCTGTGGAGGCCGTTGGCGTGGTCGATTTCCACGGTGGTGCCGTAAAGGTCGTTATTTTCCACGCTGACCACCGTACCGGCGGCGGTGGCGATCACCTGGGTTCCCAGGTCGCAGGTGATGTCAATCCCGTCATGGGTGCGCCAGTCGGCCATTGTGGCGTCATACATCAACGTCTGGATGGAATAGGGTACGTCAATGCTCCCGTTCACCGGCCAGACGTAGCTGACCACGCCGCTGGACATGACCGCCTGGGTTTGGGTATCCTCTGTTTCTGCGGCGGCTGACACCGTGTCCTCCGCCTCCGTATCCGCCGCGGCGGCTGCGTCGTCCTCTGTCTCCAAAGGAGACCCCGCCGGGATGATGGTCACTGCGGCATCGGAAATATCCGCCGTTACCGCTTCCGCTGTGTCGTCTTCTACATTAGTCCCCGCGTTGGCAATGAGTATCCATGCGGATACAGCGATTACCGCCGCACACAGGAAAAGGACTATGTAGAAGCCCTTCCCCTCCAGGGACCCGGCCTTGCCGCCGGCCCCTTTTTTGTTTTCCATGTCTGACCCTCCAAAAAATTGGTGTTTCCATAGGCTATTGTTGCCACGGAATCATCAATTTATGCAGGGCTGGAAAATTCCAGACGGAATGTTGAATCTTAAAAAAATCTTAAATCGTTTTCTATGGACTTTTCCGGCAGGACGTGCTACACTTTTATCCATTATGATAACACACGGAGCGGCCTATGAGTACAAAGCTGGATAAAATCCCCTTTTTCCCCACCAGGCACCGGGTCTGCATGGCCCTTCAGATTCTCTGGGAACGGCTGAAGGGCGTAGACTTCACCACCCCGGACAGAATGGAAGACCGCCACAGGCATGACGGCGCCATGTATTACGCCACCCCGCCCAAGACCATTCAAGCCCTGCTGCGCCAGGCGCGGGGCCAGGCCATTATTGACATTGGCTGCGGCAAGGGCATGGTGCTTTGGCAGGCCAGCAAACGCACTCCCGCCTTTTCCAAGGTCAGCGGCGTGGAATACGACCAGCGGCTGGTGGATATCTGCCGCCGCAACATGGAAAAGCTGGGCCTGGCGGCGGAAGTCACCTGCTCCGACGCCGCCGCCTTCCAGGGGTACGGGGATTATGACGTGTTCTATTTCTTCAACCCCTTCACGGAAGACATTTTCACCAAGGTGGTAAACGCCATTGTGGCGCAAAACCCCGGCAAAGAAATCACCCTGGTCTACTACCGCCCCCGGTACCCCCACGCCATCGAGCGGCACCCCTTTCTGAAAAAGGACAGGGAAGTCATCCTGAAATGGGATCAAAACCATTATACCGCCCTCATCTACCGGGGAACCGTGCCGGAAAGCGGCATATAACAGTCCCGCCCTCCCCCTGCAGTCTGCAAAATATGCCCGGCGCAAGCCGGGCATATTGCTATATAATAAGCTGATTTATCACCCCGCCAGGGCCAAAAACGCGCTCTCCGCATCCTCCATATCGAGAGCCGTCACATTGACGATCGTCTCCTCGCCCCAACCGCTCACAATGCCATAGGCGGTGACGCCCTCCACGCAGATACAGTCCGCTATTCCGCTGGTTTCGGCTGTGTAGAAATCATCGTTGGGGAGGAACATATACAATCCGCAGATACCGCCGCCGAAGGCAATCGTTTCCGAATCCAAATACAGCGATCCAATATTCACGCAGTCTGTAATCACGCACAGCCGGGAGCATCCCACAATGCCGCCGACGGCGCTTGAGCCAACCATAAGAAGCGCCGACTCCTCCGCTGTGTATCCGTCCAGCACATCGTCAGCGGAGGTCAATTCCCCGGCTCCATCACCCAGTATTACGCTGCCGCTGTTGCCGCAGCCGGTTATCCGCACCACGCCGCCGGACAGCGTTCCCTCCGAGGTGCCTAAAATACCGCCCAAATGCCCGGAGACATTGCCCCGCACGTCGCCGTAATTGACGCAGCCGGAGAGAGGAAGCGTATCCGTGGTGCCTGTCAGCGTGTCGGCCAGGCCCAAAATGCCCCCGTGCCTAAAATGCCCTGCTCACTGGAGACTTCGCCATCATTGACGCAGTCCAGAATCGCAAGCTGCACACAGCTCTCTGCTTTGACATACAGACTGAAAATGCCATAGCTGCCCATGATCCCGCCAACGGCGGCGTTGGAGGCATAGACCGCGCCGTGATTGACGCAGCCGGACAGAGTGCTTTCCACCGCGGAGGGATCGGCCTGGCCGACAATGCCGCCTACATAGCTTTCGCCTGTGATCGCTCCGTTATTGACGCAGCCGGAAATCGTAACCATACCGTAAGCGCTGCTGATTTGCCCAATGACGCCGCCAACGCACTGCACACCCGTCACCGCGCCGTTGTTTTCACAGTCCTCCATCACCAGGCTGCCGGGGCCAACCTCCCGGTCGTAAGGGCTGAATACCTCCCCCACCAGGCCGCCGGACGGCGTATAGCTTATGGTTCCCTCCTCGGTGTATAAATCACCCTCGTTGCGGCAGCCTTCTATACGCAGCGAGACCGGCTGGTAAACCATGCCCGCGTCACTGTCATATTCCATATATTGGTCCAGGCTAATGGTATTTACAATGCCGCCCAGCGAGGACGCGGTGACGGAAATATCGCTGTAGCTCACGCAGCCGGAGATCACGCTGTCCGGCCCCGGCTGACAGTACCCAATAATGCCGCCAATATTAGTCGGTGCGTTTTCCCCCTCGGAAAAGACGCAGTCCGCGCTGCATGAGATTACGTCCAGCCCGGAGGCGAATCCCACAATGCCGCCCACGTCGGCGCTGGCGCAGTCCTGAAGGGCAATCGAGCCGGTAAACTCGCATTCCTCGGCGGAACCCCGCCGCAGAGAACCGGCAATGCCGCCCACATATCCTATAACCAGGCCGTCGCAGCGGATCGCGGCGTCTGAGGCGCAATTCTCAATCACCGTATCGACGCCATCCGCCACGATGGCTCCGATATAATCCACGCTTTCAATACCGGCGGTATCTACACAGCTATTGACAATCGACAGGTCACGAACCACCGCGCCGTCCGCGTCCCCAATGAAGCCGCAGACAATGCTGCTGTTATCCGCGTTGGGATAAATATACAGCCCGCTGATGAAGTGACCGTTCCCATCAAACGTCCCGCTGAAATAATAGCCCGTGCTTTTCCAGCCGTACAAGGACGACAGATCCTCTACCAGTGAGATGTCATCCACATCGTTGAAAACAATATCGTCCATCAGAATGTAGGAGCAGCCTCTCATCTCCCAGTCCAGGCAGCACGCCGCAAAAAGCATGAGCTGCTGGGGCGTCTTGATTTGATACGGGTCGGCCTCGCTGCCATCCCCTCCGGCAAATTCGGACGCCGTTTCCATCACCTGAAGGGGCAGATCCTCCGCCTCCTCCGCGTAAACGCCTACACAGACGCACCCAAACAACAGCAGCAGCGCTGTTGCGCCGCTTATGAACGCTCTTGCTCGTTTCATAATAATTTCCTCTCTCTGCTTGCAATTTACTAAATATGCCCGGCGCAGGCCGGGCATATTTGGCTTATGTTCTATTTTGCGGAATCAGGTTCCGCTGCCCTGTTAATACTGGGCGGCAAACTCCTCGAAGGTCATAGCAACGCCGGAGTTCAGCATACCACCATAGAGCATCTCAGCGGGGAAGGTGGTATAATCACCAGCCTCGATGAGGGGCATGAACTCGTTCTCTACCTGGTCCTCGGTGAGGGAGGAGTTGACCTCCATCTCCGCCAGGAGCCACTCGTGGATGTACTCCACATAGGCTTCCTCCACGCTGAGTTCACCAGCCTCGGCGGTCTCAGCGGCGGCCTCGGCGGGGGTGATAACGATCTCGCCCGCATAGGTACCGGCGACGATCTCGGTCTCCACGCCGTCAACGGTCATGGTGCCGACGATGGTGGAGGTCTCGTCGATGGTCAGCTCGGTCAGATAAGAGGTCTCGGTGACAGTCCAGACAGAGCCGTTGGTGACAGCCAGAATCAGGCCGTAGCCCTCGTCGTGATACGCGCCAAGCTCCGTAGCGGCGGCATAGCCGATCTCCTGAGAGGCATTGTCGCCGGAGGCGAAGGTGGTCACTTCCCAGGTGTCCTGACCCAGGGAGATAGCGCCGGTGATGCTGGAGGCATCCAGGGTGACATCCAGGCTGCGGGCGGTACGCATACCCTCTCCAGCGGGGCCGCTGGTGGCGGTGTACTCGTCGCCCTCCATGGTGGCGGTGTTCAGAATGTCGCCGGTCATGTCAGAGTTGGAGATGGTGACGGTGGGAGCCGCGCCGGAGTTCTCCGTGCCGGAGCCGGAGTCGGAGTTATGGATGAGCTTCACAATGCAGTTGGAATCGCCGGAGCGATAGATGGTGTGGTCGTATTCCTCGTCCACGCCGTTCACAGTGCCGAACTGCTCGTCCACGTCGGCCATGTCAACACCGAAGGCCTCGGCCACCTCGGTGTCGATGGTGTAGGTGCCGTCAAAGGCGATGGTGCAGTTGTCGAAAACAACGGTGTTGGCCGTGTCGCGGAGCATAACGCCAGCCTCGCCAACGTGCAGCCCGGTGTTCTGGAAGATGATGTCGCCGGTGCTGTTGCCGGAGTGGGTCATAACGCCGTACATACCCACGTTAATGTAGCAGTCCACGAAGGACACCACGCCGCCGCCGGTCTCAACCGCCGCATAGTCGGGGGTGTCTATGATGGAGCCGGTGAAGTAGTCCTCGGCCCCGCCGTCAGAGTACGCGCCGTAGCCGCTGGTCAGGACGGCAATGTAGCTGTCGTTGATGTGCAGCTCGGTGGGGACATCAGCGCTGGTGTAAAGGCTGTCGCTGTCGGTGCTGAGAGCGCCCCAGCCCTGGGAGATAACGATGGAGTTATTGTAGGTCACGCAGGAGGCGCCCACAGCGTTGGTGGCGCGCACAGAGCCTTCCAGGAACAGTCCCGGAGGGCAGCCCTGAGAGGTGGACAGGGTGGGGTCAGAAACCGCGTAGAAGGTGGAATCGTTCACCGTCACGGTGGCGGCGAAGCGGGTGAACAGGGTGCCGCGGCCAGGGCCTCTGGTGATGACCCGGAAGTTGTTCAGCTCGGCCACCGCGTTGTCGGACACATAAACCGCCGCGCCGAAGCCGCCCATGTCGTTGCTGCCGGAACCGGCAAAGTCGATGACATAGTCGCTGAGGACAACGGTCTCAGGCTCGGCAAGGCCCAGATTGGTGTAGCTGCCGGTGCTGCCGTTGTCCACCATATCCTGGGCGATCTCCTCCACGGTCAGGCTGGCATCATAGCCCATGACCTCGCAGAAGGCCTCCCAGTCGGGGTAATACTCGCTGGTAATGTAGGAGAAGTTGATCTTCTCCGCCACCAGCTCCGGGTCGGAATCGCCGCCCAGAACGAACGCGCCGGTGTTGCGGATAACAATGGCGTTCACGTCGTTCTCTGTGGTAGTGATGTAGGTGACGCCGTCCTCCTCGGTGACGCCGTCCATGGTGCCGAGGCTCTCGTCCAGCTCGCCGCCGTCATAAACGATGGCGGAGGTGGTGACAAGCTGAAGCACCTGGCCCATGGCTACGCCGTCCAGGGTGATGGCCTGGTCAGGATTCTCCGCGGCGGAATCCGTTACCGTAGCCGTGGAGGCGCTGGCCTCGTCGGACGCCTCGTCAGAGGCGGTCTCCTCCACAGCCGCCTCGTCAGAGGCAGCCTCGCCGGATGCAAAGGCCGCGACGCTCAAGCTGAGCAGCATGGCAATGCACAGGAGGATACTAAGCAGTTTCTTCATGTGTTTACTCCCTTCAATTTCAGGCAAAATCAGACGCCCCGCCACCCGATGCGGACGGCGGAAACCGCCTCACTAGATTATAACGCAGCGTTTATTCTCTGTCAATGAAAAAGATAAAGAAATTTCACAATTTCACCTGTGTTTTGGAATGCCGATGGAACAGCGGCACACATACAAAAACCGCCGGAACAAACGTTCCGGCGGTATGGAGCGGGCAACGAGATTCGAACTCGCTACCTCCACCTTGGCAAGGTGGCGCTCTGCCAAATGAGCTATGCCCGCAGACGGGAGGTGCTGCCTCCCTAAGTTGTGGAGGCGCCATCCGGATTTGAACCGGAGAATCGCGGATTTGCAGTCCGCTGCCTTACCACTTGGCTATGGCGCCATAAAAATGGTGCCTGGGGTCGGAATCGAACCAACGACACGCGGATTTTCAGTCCGCTGCTCTACCAACTGAGCTACCCAGGCACACTTGGGAAAATATTGGAGCGGGCAACGAGATTCGAACTCGCTACCTCCACCTTGGCAAGGTGGCGCTCTGCCAAATGAGCTATGCCCGCAAATGGCGACCGAGAAGGGACTTGAACCCTCGACCTCCGGCGTGACAGGCCGGCGTTCTAACCGACTGAACTACTCGGCCCGATGGTGGGAACAACAGGACTCGAACCTGTGACCCCCTGCTTGTAAGGCAGGTGCTCTAACCAGCTGAGCTATGCTCCCTCGGAACCACCCGCTTTTCAAGCGGCTTTGCTATTATAAAACAGGATTCCCCACTTGTCAATAGAATTTTTTCAATTTTGGGAAATTTTTTTCCAAAACCGCCCCCGATTTTTCCCTGGATAAAGCCGCTTAACGCCGCCCTCTCCCCTTCCGGGTCAGGGGCAGGGCCGCGCCCAGACCGGCGGCGCACAGAACGACCAGTGCCGCCCAAAGCATGGGGCTTTCCTCGTCCCCTGTGCTGGGGGCGGTGCTGGTGGGACTGGCCACTGCTGTGGCAGTGGGTTCCGGGGTAGCCGTGGCCGTGGCGGTGGGGCTGGGGGTGGCGTCCCCGGACGTGCCGGTGGCCGGGATGTCCGCCAGCTCCTTGGTGGCTGTGTATTCCACGCCGTTAAAGGTGACAGTAGCGGTGTAGACCGTCACGCCCGCCTCTGTTTCCGTGGCGGCGGTCTTGACGGCGGATGTCACCGCAGCTTTCGCCGTCTGCACGTCCCCGCAGGTCTCGCAGGTGAAGGACGCCTCGGCGGACTTCCCATCCTCCGACCAGGTAAACGCTGCCTCGCCGTAGCTGTGGCCCGTGGCGGGGATGGTCTGGCTGTCCTTCACCGCGTCACAGTTGGCGCAGTGGATGGACTGGCTGCCATCGGTGGTGCAGGTAGCGGCCTTGTCGATGGTATATTCTGCCTCCCACTGGTGGCCGGTGGGGTCAACGCCTTGGGTCTCTATGTAGCCGCAGAGGTTGCAGACCCGCTGCTCACTGCCATCATCCTCACAGGTGGGGGAGGTGACAGTTTCCCATGCTCCGAAGCTGTGGCCGTTGGCGGGGATGTCCTCCACGTCCTTTGTCTCGCTGTATTCGACGCCATCCACAGTGACAGTGGCAGTATAGG
>JAJQFY010000077.1 GCA_021200935.1 Oscillospiraceae bacterium | reverse complement strand
CAAGCAGATAGGGCAGCGTCATTTCCAGTGCCGTCCCCACAACATTCACCGCCAGGGCTATCGGCAGCGGAAACACCAGCCCCGCCGCGATGTACAAAAGCTTCAGGTATATCACCACCACCACGCTTTTGACGGCGTACAGCGCCATGAACACCAGCGCCGCCAGCCACAGGTTTTCCGGGGTGAAGCTCAATATGGTGTCCACCGTCACGCCCTCGCCAAACAGGACAAACCCAAGCAGGGCCAGCAGCGCCGCAGCTATAAGAACCTCCGCCGTGATCACGGCCCGGCGGGACGTATTTTCCGGCAGCAGCTTTTGAATGAAGCCTTTGATCCGTTCCATTGCCTGTCTCTCCTTCTTTTACATACCTATTTTATTAGAATCACCCTGACCTGTCAAGCCTATGGGAAGGGGTTCCAAATCCTTCTGCTGCCAGTTGATTCTAAATTTATAACGATTTTATGTTGCAAGAAAATCATAATTAGGCTATAATATTCCTTGTAATTTATTTATTAGGAGGAACGCAACGAATGAAGAAATCCACCAAGCTCCTGTCCCTGTGCCTGGCCTTGGCCATGCTTCTGGGGCTGAGCGCCACCGCCTATGCCGCGGAGGACGACTGGGCCGACTACCAGCAGTATGTCATCAGCTACGCGGAGGCTGGCGCCCCCACGGAGGAGGACGCCGTCTCCATGACCGAGATCATCCTGGCCTGCGAGGACATGGACGACATCGCCGCCGCCTCAGAGATTCAGGTATTCTTTGAGGTGCTGGGCGCGCTGGACTATGACGCCTGGACGGCGGCTGGTCAGCCCGCTGCCGGGGATATGGACAGCTCCGCTTCCGGCGAGGCTTCCGAGGAGGCCGAGGCCGCCGATGAAGCGTCCGGCGAGGCTTCTGAGGAGGCATCCGGCGAGGCATCCGGCGAGGCTTCCGGCGAAACCGCCGCTCCCGCCTACGGCGACCTGGAGGAGGAAGCCGGGGACAACGCTGTTGTCTCCTACCACGAGGACTATGTCACCTACGTCACCGACGGCGAGGAGGTGACTGTGGAGATCGCCGAGGGCCAGACCGCTTATCTGACCGTGGACGGCGTGAACATCCCCATGGCCGTGGGCAACTATGACGGCACCGTGGCCATCGACGTGGTTGACCCCATTTTCGAGTCTGAGGATTATCAGTCCAGCGACAAGGACGTTGACCTGACCACCGAGCTTGCCAGCGTTATTTACATCACCGAGGACGGCCTCCAGGAGAGCCAGTCCGTTCTCTCCGCCGCTGTGGACGGCGAGATCACCGACACCTCTGTCACCGGCGTGACCATCACCTCTGAGGACGTGGCCGCCCTGTCCGGCATCCGTGCCGGCGGCAGCGCCACTGTGGAGGTCTCCGATGTCACCATCACCCTATCCGGCGAGGGCGGCAACGACTTCATGGGCCAGGGCGCGGCTCTGTGCGCCACCGACGGCGCCACTCTTATTGCCACCAACGTGACCGCCACCGTTTCCGGCTATGTCCGGGGCTGCACCTTCGCAGGCGGCGAGTCCACCCTGATGGTGTACGATTCCACCTTCATCTGCGACGCCGGTGAGTACAACGCCGACGCCACCGTCTCCGGCGCCGCCATGAGCCAGCCCCCCGCGGGCCTGGGCGTTTATGGCAACACCCGTCTGAACAACATGGTTCACAACGCCACCGAGTACTTTGAAAACTGCACCTTCATCAGCCGCAACTGGGGCTGCCTGGGCGTGGACGCCGTCGAGAACGGCACCCTGACCTGCGTTGACTGCTCCATCACCATCACCGAGAGCGGCTACGGCGCTTACTCCATCGGCGCCTGCGTGGACACCTTCACCGGCTGCACCTTCGACATCAACAACGGCGTTGTGGCCTTCGTGGCCGCCGACGGCACTGTTATCCTCAACGGCGGCACCGTCGCCAACTCCAACCGCTACGGCATTGTTACCCACCAGGCCATGGGCTACACCTCTGTAGTCAAGGTTCTGGGCGAGGGTACCGAGCTGAACTCCGCCTACTGCGCCATCATGGTCAAGGGCCGTTCCTCCGACATCGAGGTGGGCGACGGCGCTGTTCTAACCGCCTCCGAGACCGGCGTTCTGATCCAGGCCCAGGATAACGACGACACCGGCGCAGGCTCCGTCAACAACGAGGCCCTGGTCGCCGTCTCCATCCACGACACCGAGCTGGAGGGCGACGTAGTCATGAGCATGGCTCCCGCCGAGGGCAGCACCGCCACCATGGCCGTGGCCCTGGACAACGCCACCATCACCGGCGCTGTCACCCTTGCCAACTCCACCCTGGCCATCGAGGACGGCAATATCTCCTTCGACAACATCCTGGACGTGGGCATGATTGAAAACGAGTACGGCCCCCGCGCCGACGAGACCTATCTGACCGTCACCCTGACTAACGGCGCTGTCTGGAACGTCACCGAGACCAGCTATGTCTCTGAGCTGACCGTGGACGAGACCTCCACCGTCAACGGCACCGTCACCGAGGCCGACGGCTACTACATCGTGGAGCCTGCTGAGGCCGCCGCTTCTGACGAGGTTTCCGGCGAGGCTTCCGCTGAGACCGCCGCTGGGGACACCAGCGAGGAGGCTTATCAGGAGTACCTTCACGCCTGGCTTCAGGCCGAGGACGAGGTCAACGAGACCATGACCGAGGACATCGTGGAAAACGAGTTCATGCCTCTGATTTACGCCGGGGATTACACCACCTTCCCTGCTGAAATGCTCTGGGGTGATATGCTGGAAACCGGCAACCCCATGACCTACGATGAGTTCGTAGCCGCTGGCGGCGTGTATTAATTTCTACATACCAGCCATATTCAAACAGACCCGGCTTCGGCTGGGTCTGTTTTCTCTTTCATATTCCCATGGAATGGCGTATAATAATCCGGCTTATTAAAATCGGGAGTGGCATATATGACGAAACGCAAGCTATGGCGGCTTATTTGGTGGATATATCTGGCGGCGCTGATTCTGCTGGTGGTGATTAAATTCCGGGGTTCCTTCGGAGACCTGGCCGCCCGGATAGACCGGGCCGCGCAGCCGGACAGCGTGAATTACAACCTGATACCCTTTCACACCCTGTCCATGCTGCTGCGGCTTTTGCCCTCCCCATGGGCTGTCTACAACCTGCTGGGAAACTTTATCCCCTTCATTCCCTTCGGCTTTCTCCTGCCCGGGGCCTACAGCCGCCTGGACAGCGCCGCCGGGGTGCTGGGGGTCGGCCTCCTCAGCGTCACAGCCATCGAGGTGTTCCAGCTTGTGACACGGCTCGGCATCTTCGATGTGGACGACATCCTGATGAACACCGTGGGGATTTTGTGCGGCTATCTGCTGTTCCGGCTGATCGGCTGCGGCGGACAGGGGAACGAACCCCCTTCCCAATCGCCCCCAACTGCGTTATAATAGGGCCATGAATACCACAGAAACGGGACGGTTCGCCCCAAGCCCTTCGGGGTATATGCACATGGGAAATCTTCTGTCCATGCTGCTGGCATGGCTGGACAGCCGCGCCCTTGGGGGCCGGATGATATTCCGCATGGAGGATTTAGACCCGGCCCGCTCCAAGCCGGAATTTTCCCAGGCCCTGGCGGACGACCTGCGCTGGCTGGGCCTGGACTGGGACGAGGGCTGGCCGGATCACGCCTACAGCCAGAGCCAGCGGACGGCCCTTTACCAAGAGGCGTTTCACGCCCTGGAACAGCAGGGCCTTGTCTACCCCTGCTATTGCAGCCGGGCGCAGCGCCTGGCCGCCTCCGCGCCCCATCCCGGCGAGGAGCGCCGGGAGCCGGGCTGTCCCTGCCGGTATCTGACCGCCGCCCAGCGGGCGGAACTGGAATCGGCAGGCCGCCGCCCCGCCTGGAAGATCATGGTTCCTGACCAGACTGTCACCGTGGACGACGGGCATTACGGCAGCTTTTCCCAAAATCTTCAAAAGGATGCAGGGGACTTTATCCTCCGCCGGGCGGACGGGGTTTATGCCTACCAGTTGGCCGTCAGCGTGGACGATATGGTCATGGGCGTGACCCGCGTGGTGCGGGGCCGCGACCTGCTCTCCTCCGCCCCCCGGCAGGCGTGGCTTATCCGCACCCTGGGCGGCGTTCCCCCCGCCTATTGCCACGGGCCGCTGCTGGTGTCACAGGGGGGGCAAGCTCTCCAAGCGTCTGGGGAGCCTTAGCACCCAGGCCCTGCGTAAGACCTATACCCCAGAGGAGCTGACCGGTCTGCTGGCCTATACCGCCGGACTTCTGCCAGCGCCGGAGCCGATAACCCCAAGGGATCTGGTTGGCCTGTTCTCCTGGGATAAAATCCCCCGCCAGGACATCCCCTTTGACCGTCCATAAATCGTATATCCCCCCTGCCTGATGCACAGGGGAAAAGTAATAAGGAGATAGAAGCATGAAGGTATTACTAGTAAACGGCAGCCCCCACAAAAACGGCTGCACCGCCAGAGTCCTGCGCGAGGTGGCGGACACCCTGGAGCAGCAGGGCGTTGAAACCGTGACCATCCAGGTTGGAAATCAGGATATCCGGGGCTGTATCGCCTGCGGAAGCTGCGGGGAGACGGGCCGCTGTGTTTTTGACGACGCCGTGAACGAGGCGGCGGCCCTGTTCGCCCAGTGCGACGGCCTGGTGGTCGGCTCCCCGGTGTATTACGCCTCCGCCAACGGGACACTGATTTCCTTCCTCGACCGGCTGTTTTATTCCTCTGGCTTTGACAAGACCATGAAGGTAGGCGCGGCGGTGGTCTCCGCCCGCCGGGGCGGCTGCTCCTCCACCTTCGATGAGCTGAACAAATACTTCACCATCTCTGGTATGCCTGTGGCCTCCAGCCAATACTGGAACAGTGTCCACGGCTTCACGGCGGAGGATGTGGAAAAGGATCAGGAGGGGCTTCAGGTCATGCGCGCCCTGGGCCGGAACATGGCCTTCCTCATAAAATCCATCGCCCTGGGCCGGGAGACCTATGGTCTGCCGGAGAAGGAACCCCGCGTGGCGACCAATTTTATCCAGTAAATCACACCGCAAAGGCACGGCCCGGAGGCTGTGCCTTTGCTTTTTCTCAAACCACCTTCTCCACGCTGTACATGGATTCCAGCACCAGGAAGCTGGTTCGGAACAGGCTGTTCAGGCTCCAGAAGCTGACCCCAGCCAGGCCGTATTCGCTGACCAGGGCGTATTTCGCCTGAAGGCTGCGGGCGTCCTCGAACCAGACCTCGTGCTGCGAACCGCCGCTGTCGGTATACAGGAAAAAGGGGGATTGGGCCGTCTGGTCAAACTGAATGGCCGCCCCCACCTGCTCCGCCAGGGTAACGGCTCCCACGTTCGTCAGTCCCCTGGCCGCCGACCCCTGGACAAAGGGCAGCGTCCAGTCATAGCCATAGTTCGGCACACCAAGGAGTATCTTCCTCGACGGCATGACGGACACGGCGTAGTCAAGTATCTGGCGCACCTTGTCGATAGGGGCCACCGCCATAGCCGGGCCGTAGGTATAGCCCCACTCGTAAGTCATCAGCACCACATAGTCCACGGTCTGGCCGTGGAAGGCGTAATCGTGGGCGGCGTATAAAAGCCCCTGCTGGCTGTCAGACAGCTTGGGGGCCAGGGCCGTCGTCACCAGATAGCCCAGGGCGTGCATCCGCTCCGTGAGCCGGGCGAGGAACTGGTTATAGCTCTCCCGGTCAAACTGGTAGATATACTCGAAATCTATATTGACCCCGTACCAGCCGCCCTGGGCCAGCTTCGCCTCCAGGTTGTCCAGGAAATCATTCTGAACCGTCTGGTCTGTCAGAATAGCGTGGGCAGCGTCGCTGGAAAAGCCGCCCTGGGCCTTCAGGTTCGTGATGGTCATAAGATTGGCCGTCCGCTCCCCCTCGGAGAGGCCCGTATTCACGTTAAAGGTCTGGGTCAGGCTCCCTGCCATATCCGTCCGATAGGGAAAGGGGGACAGAAACGTTAGATAGGGGAGCTGGGCGGACAGGGTGCTGTCTGTCCCGTCGGTTATGTAACCGTTCACCACGATCTCTCCCAAGTCCTGTCCCGCCGCCGGGATGACAATGCTCTGCCCCGGATAAATGCGGTTCGGGTCGATGGACGGATTGGCGGCCAGCAGCCGCTGTAGGCTGACCCCGTAGCTCTGGGCAATGGAATACATCGTCTGCCCCCGGCGGACGGTGTGGGCGCGCTGCCCCTGGGGGATAACCAGGGCCTGCCCCACCGACAGCACCGCCGGGTCCGCAAGCTGATTGGCATAGACAAGCTCCTCCACCGTCACGGAATACCGCCGGGCGACAGCGTAAAGGGTGTCCCCGCTTTTTACCACATAGATTTCCAAAATGCTCCATCCTTTCCTGGTGATACCTCATTCTATGCGCCAGGCCGGAGTGTGCTTATGGGCGGAGCGCAAAAAAACGAGCTGCGTTGGCACAGCTCGTTTTCGTCACTCTGTATTGCTTTCCCCTTCGATGAATATCTGAATAATGCGGTTATATATCTCCTCCGCCCTGTCCCGGAACTGGGCCTCTATCCGCTGGGCCTGGGTCTCGTCGGGGACGGCCAGGCGCAGGGAGATAATCTCCCCCATGCCGTCGGACAGGCGCAGGCTGACAGTCTGCCCCCCGTTGGAACCCGGCTCGGAGGCGGTCTCTATCATGCTGCTGCGGCGCATGGCGGCGGCCACCTGGGCCGTCAGGCGCTCCGCCTTGGCCCGCACGGAATAGGGCAGGCTAGAGGCCACGGTGTTCACGTTCTGGCGGCCCTTTTCTGTAATCTCATACTTTCCGTCCGCCTCGGTGATATGCCCGGTCTTGACCAAATCCGCCAGGCAGTCCGTGTAATCAAACCAGGTAAACCCCCCGTCCAGCAGCGTCAAATCCGACAGCACCAACGGCTCCACCGGGCCGGGCAGCTTTTCCAGAACGAACAGAATCAGTATTTTAATGTCCAGCTTGTCCCGGATAAACCCTAAATTTTCCATAACGACTCCCTTCCCTCTGCCGATTATCTATGTGTTTATCATACCACAAATTTCAAGGCCCGTACAGGAAAATTTCACATTCCGTTCTCTGCCGCATAGACTGTAGTGAACGCCGGGGCGACCCGGCAAATCCGTAGAGGAGGTATTATCATGGCGGACAGCCAGGAATGCACGGAAGCCGTGTGCATCCATACCAGGAAAATTTACGATAGCTGCCGCGATAAGGACTGTGTGGAGGATCTGCGGGTGTGCCCCACCGCCAGCTCTCAGCCATACATAGAGAGCGCCTTTAGCGTGCGGCCCGCCTCGGCCACCCTGCTGTATGCGGACGTGGGCGTGGATGAGATCAGCTTTAACCGGGGTTATTTCACCGTGGACGTGACCTACTTCTATGAGGTGACGGGCCAGACCTTCCCAGGGGAAAATCAGGTGCAGGGCCTGTGCGTGTTCAACAAGCGGGTCATGCTGTTTGGCAGCGAGGGTTCCGCCAAGGTCTACAGCTCTGACGGCACCTTTTCCGACAGCGCCACCCAGCCGGTGGCCGTGGTGGAGTGCGTAAACCCCATCGCCCTGAACATGAAGCTGGTGGACGCCTGCCCCACCGGCCTGGCCGCCGACGTGCGGGACATTCCGGCCAACATTCTGGCCCATTTTGGAGAGGATTTAGTCCTTTCCGACGGTTCCCGTATGCTGCTGACCACCCTGGGACAGTTTTCCATCATACGCCTGGAACGGGACACCCAGCTCGTGGTGCCGGTTCACGACTACTGCCTGCCGGATAAGGAGTGCATCTCCGGCACAGAGGACGACCCCTGTTCCATGTTCTCCCGCATCCGTTTCCCGGTAGAGGAGTTCTTCCCGCCCGACAGCATCGACGCCGCCGAAGATTACCGCTCGGCCATTCAGAATCTAAACACCGCGCCCAGTTCTGCCAACAGCTAAGGCACAATGCAGGGGCCGCACCGTGATGTATGGGAAATACACCCTGGCTGCGGCCTCTTTTTATGACCCTGTCTCTATGGGGTATAGTTTCAAAATGTAAATAATTGTATATTTTTAGCCCTCCAATTCCTTTGTCACGCGGCGAGCCAAGTCGGTTCAACCTGCCGATTTTTCAACAATCTCCCTCTTTGAACCGAAAGAAATCCTGCAAATAGCGTTTAATTAACAAAAGGAGCTTGAATTTTAACCCATTTTGACGTATGCTATAAGGTGACAGCCTTTCGTGCCTGTCACTCTTGCAAACAAAGGAAGCGGCCCCTGGCCGCGGGAAGGTGGATAATGTGAAAAAGACGGTTCGTATACTTATTGTGGCCCTTGTGATGGCAGGGCTGGCCCTTTTGTGTGCCTGCTCCGGCACGGCCATGGCCATCAGCCTTGGCTTCGGTTCAAAAAGCGGAACCTCCGCTGTGGACACCGGCTATATTTTCTCCCTGCGCTGCGAAGACGACCAGGGGAACGTCTACAGCGCCGACCCGGAGGGCTATTATGAGCCTGGTACGGAGTTCACCATCCACGCCACCTGGGGGGACGACGCGGCCTTTTACTGCTGGACGCTGGGCGACACTCTGGAAAACGGGGGTACTGTTCTGAGCTACGACAAGGACTATACCTTCACCCTGGAGGAGGACACCCGGATATACGGCAACTTCCGCTCCGACGACACTGCCCTGGTGCTGTATCACGCAAACGGCGGCACCGTTGTGGAGACCGGGGAGGAGGAGCTTTGGGACGAGTTCTCCCTGGCCTATTACCTCTACCCCAACACATTGGCGGATATGGGGAATTTTGAGCGCGAGGGCTATAACCTGATTGGCTACAACACCGAGCCGGACGGCTCCGGGGAGTTCTATAACGTAGGCGGCAAAGCCTTTGAGGACACCGACGAGGTCATTGAGCTTTACTGCGTCTGGAGTGAGCAGACCCCCAGCCGTTATTTCAGCTTTGACTACAGCTACGACTACGAGGGCTGGATGGTCTCCGGCTATGTGGGGGATTTTGAGGAAATCAGCATCCCCACCACCTTCAACGGCGAGCCTGTGGTGGGCGTGGCCCAGGGGGCTTTGACCGGGGCCGAAATGACTACCCTTGTGCTGCCCTCCTGCCTCAAGGTCATTGAGGACTATTCCTGCAACGAATGCGCTAACCTGACCACCATTTATGTATATGACTCGCTGACCTATATCTCCGACGACTCCTTTGACAACGACGAGAGCCTGACCACCGTGTATTTCAGCGCGGCCACGAATCCGAAGTTCTCCAACTGGTTCAACAACCACTCCAAAAAGGTGGAGCTGATGGCCTATTGGACCCAGGAGACCGACGACCCCATTATGATTTGCCTGGACGGCTCCTCCACGGCCTACGCCCTGGACGCGCAGCTTCTCCAGGAGCTGATAGACGAGGATTACATCGTCCTCAACTGCGGCTCCAACGGGGCGAACCTGTTCAACATGACCAGCGAGTGGGCCATGCACTTTTTGCGGGAGGGGGATATGCTCCTGCAAATCACGGAGTACAGCTTCTGGCAGCTCGGCGGCGTCCAGTGCCGGTGGGAGAGCTTCCGCTCCTTCGAGAGCTGCTACAACGTGTTTAGCTGGGTGGACGCGGGGCAGTACACAGAGTTTTTCAACTCCTTCTGCACCTACCTGACCTCCCGCGCCAGCATGACGGATATGACCTATGAGGACTACCAGAGTACCCTGGCCCCCAACGGCTATTATGACAACCAGGGAACCCTGAAGATCATCGCCAAGGCCAACGGCAGCGCGGACTTCCACTCCGGTCGGAGCATCTATTTCAGCGGCGACTGGCTGTACAGCTACATGATCTATTATTTAAACCGGCAGTATTCCCGCCTGGACGACATGGGCGTGACCTACGCCATGGCCTTCACCCCGCTGAACGCCAACTCTCTCTACAGCTACCAGACCGACGAAGCCATGGAGGAGTTTGAGGACTACCTGGACGAGGTGCTGAACATCACCATCGTCAGCGATTTGCAGGAGAACATCTTCGAGCCGGAGATATTCTTTGACGACGACTACCATCTGTCCGCCGATGGCCGGGAGATTTACACCACCCAGCTTGCGGAGGATTTGAACGAGTATTTCGCCTCCCTCACCGAGGAGGCCGCGGACTAAGCCAGCCCTTCCGGGGCAATACATCAGAAGGGTATTCGCTTTTTCATGACTTCATCTGACTACATTTTTCTGGCCCTTTGCGGGGTGTCTGTGCTGCTGTTGGCGCTGTCCGCCTTCGTGCGGCCCCTGGCAAAGCCCTGTTCCGTCCTGTGCCTTATATGGATGGGGGCGGCGCTGCCGATTCTGTTTTTCCTGACCTACGCCTGGCGCTATGTGCTGCTGTTTTACCTCATCTCCAGCGCTTTGGGACTGCTGTTTCATTTTGGAGGGCGTGGGACATGACCTTTAATTCCATTCAGTTTCTCATATTTTTCCCGGTGGTCTCGCTGCTGTACTTCCTGCTGCCCCATCGGTTCCGCTGGATGCTCCTTCTGGCGGCCAGCTACTATTTTTACATGAGCTGGAATCCCCGGCTGGTGTTTCTGATTTTCTTCACCACCGTGGTCAGCTACACCGCTGCCCGCATTATGGAGCATTGCGAGAGCAAAAAGAAGAAAAAGCTGTGCCTGGTCGTCGCGTTGTGCGCCTGCCTTGGGGTGCTGTCCTTCTTTAAGTACTTTAACTTCCTCTCCTCCACGGTGACGGCGATTCTCCGGGCTGTGTCCCTGGATGTGGACGACTTCCTGCTGGATTTAATCCTGCCGGTTGGCATCTCCTTCTACACCTTCCAGACCCTTTCCTACGTCATCGACGTATACCGGGGTACCATCCAGGCGGAGCATCACTTTGGGTACTACGCCCTGTTCGTCTCCTATTTCCCCCAGCTTGTGGCAGGGCCTATCGAGCGTCCTCAAAACCTGCTGCCTCAGCTCAAGGCGGAGCATCATTTCCAGACCGACAACTTCTACGCCGGAATGAAGACCATGATCGCCGGGTTTTTCAAAAAGGTAGTGGTGGCCGACCAGCTTGCCGCCTTCGTGGTGGCGGTGTATTCCAGCCCCTCCACCGCCACGGCCCCAGCCATTATCCTGGCCACGGTCATGTTCTCCTTCCAGGTGTACTGCGATTTCTCCGGCTATACAGACATTGCCGTGGGCTGCGCCCGCATTATGGGCGTGAAGCTGACGCAGAACTTCAACCTCCCCTACTCCTCCCGGAGCTGCCACGAGTTTTGGGAACGGTGGCATATCAGCCTCACAAGCTGGTTTCAGGACTATGTGTTCTATCCCCTGGCTATGAACAAAAAGCTGACCCGCTTCGCCCGCAAGGCTGGCAAGAAGCTGAAAAAGCCCCGCTTCGGCTCCATGTTCCCCCCCTGCGTGGCCCTGTTCATCACCTTCCTCCTCTCCGGCCTGTGGCACGGGGCGGCCTGGACCTATGTGCTGTGGGGGGCCATTCACGGGCTGTACCAGGTCATTGAGCGCGTCACCGAGCGAGGCCGGGAGCGGCTTCAGGACAAGCTCCATATAAACCGGGACAGCAGGCTTTTCGCCTTCTGGCAGATGGTGGTGGTGTTCGTCCTGTGCAGCTTCGCGCTGATATTCTTCCGGGCAAACTCCGTGTCCGACCTTGGCATCCTGCTGAAAAACCTGTTCACCAACTGGACGTTCCGGGGTACCTTTGGCCTGCTTGGCATGGACTGGGTGGACGCGGGTACCGTCATTGTGAGCCTTGTGATCATGACCCTGGTAGACCGCATCTTCGTCCACGACTGGCCCATCCGCCGCCCGGCGGGCGGCTCGCTTGTGCCGGCGGAGGTCAGCGCCTTTCTGCTGCTGGCCGTGGCCGCGTCCTGGCTGCTGCTTCTGGCCGGGGACGGAGCCTCCGCCTTCATCTACTTCCAATTCTGACGCATTAAGGAGAACGAATGAGCAAAACGCTGAAAATCATGATCGCCGTCCTCCTGGTGCTGGCGCTGGGTCTTTTCGTGGTGGTGGAGACTGTTCTGATTCTGCCGGAGCAGTTCGACCACCTGTATCTGGGTGAGCTGGCGGACAAGTATCTCCGCCTCCGCACGGTAGACGCGACAGAGGAAAACAAGGTCATCGTCATCGGCGGCAGCAGCGTGGCCTTTGGCATCAACAGTCAGCTTATGGAGGAATATCTGGGTATGCCAGTGGTGAACTTCGGCCTGTACGGGCCCCTTGGCACCACAGTTATGATGGATCTGACCCGCGGCTATATAAACGAGGGGGACATTATCGTCCTGGCCCCGGAGACCGACGCCCAGACCATGTCCATGTATTTCAACGGCGAGATCATGTGGGAGTGCATAGACAGCGACTTCACCATGCTCTTCAAGATTCGCCCCCACAACTGGGGCGATATGCTGGGCAGCTTCTGGTCATACGCCACGCAGAAGCTGAACTTCTACCGCTTCGGCAAGCCGGAGCCGGACGGCGTATATGACCACGACTCCTTCAATGAATACGGAGACCTTATCTACACCCGCGAGGAGCCGATTATGGACGACTGGTACGACACAGAGGTGCTGGTTGACCTGGATCCCTCCATTGTGGAGGATGAGTTCATCGACTATGTGAACGAATATATCGCCTACTGCGAGAGCCAGGGGGCCACGGTGTATTACTCCTGGCCGCCCATGAACGAGCTGGCCGTCCAGCAGGACGAGGAGGGCGTGCTGGCCTTCGCCACCTATATCCGGGAAAATATCGACTGCCAGATTATCTCCGACATTACGGACTATATTATGGACGCCGGATATTTCTATGACACCAACTACCACCTCACAGACAGGGGCGCTATCGTCCACACCGCCCGGCTGATACAGGATTTGGTAAACGTCATCTCCGACGGCGAGCTTGTTTCCATCGAGCAGCCCGCCCCGCCCCAGCGGGGAGACGGCTCCGGCAAACCTACCGGCGAGATTGTGGACACGGACGCCGTAGAAACCGAGGCAGAGG
>JAJQFY010000235.1 GCA_021200935.1 Oscillospiraceae bacterium | reverse complement strand
GCCATAATTAAAAAAGCCCCTTTCCGGGTGCCGCTTCTCCCGTGGGAGGGAGGAAGGTTTAGCACTCTTTTTCTTTGGGTGCTAATTTACCACTTTTTGAGACGTATGTCAAGCCCCAATCTGAAAATATCCGCCGATGGCCGTGCTGCTGAACGTTCTAATTATTACAAGTTGATTACAGATTTATTATCTCTCTTTACTTTCGACCCAAAAGTCGATTATAATGATTTGCATAAAACGATTGACATAATGACGAGGTTGGGGATATAAATATGAAGCGACTTACCACATTCATTCTGGCGGCGGCCATGACCCTTGGTCTTTGCGCCTGCGGCGGCCAGGGTCAGGAGGAGGCCGACCAGGCCACCGCGCCTCCCGCCACCGTTGAGCCAGCGGCTGCGGAGACGACGACGGTGACGGCGTCGGTATCCACAGAGGAGAGCGCAGCCGCCGCCATTCCCTCCAGCGTGGAGCCGCTGTATCTTCCACAGGCGGCGGACGGCTGGCAGGACAGCTATCTGGCGTTTCTGGACGACAACTATGACATTTTTGCGGCCCTGTGGCCGGAGGGAATGACCGGCGTGGGCTTCGCGGATTTAGACCTGGACGGTACGCCGGAGATGATTATTTTCGACCAGGGGGCCTCCGCCACCCTGGGGGTGCAGCTATTCGATTTGGTGGATGAGCGGGTGGTCTGTGTTTCCAGCACTCTGGACAGCGCCTCCGGCGCCTTCGGGGACGAGTATTTCAGCACGGTTTCCGTCTGCACCAGCTATTTTGAGGCCTTTCGTCTCAGCTATACCACAAAGGATGGCTGGTGCTTTTGGGTGGACAGCGCCAACGGCACCCTGGAGTCCACCTGGAACGAGATCATTCGCTTCGACTGCGAGGACGGGGTGCTGACCCCGGTCAGCGTCTGCACCCGGTATCTGGAGAGCGACGAGGAGACCGGCCTTGTGGTGGCGGAGAGCTATACCGTTTTTGGCCAGGAGGCCCAGGCGGCGGATTACGAGGCGGCGGCCAACATCTATCTCTATGGGCAGGACGCGGGCTATGAGGTCTCCGGCGTGTTTCTGTGGAGCGACAACAGCTACGACACCACCTACGACGGATTTCTGGCCCTGGCCCAGGCCGCTGTAGACGCCTACAGACCCATCGAAACAGAAAATATTTCCGCGTCCTGATAAAATTTGACAGACCCTCTCTGGCAAAGGGCGGCAAATGCCGTCCTTTTTTTCAGAGTTTGGGATTGTTTGGTCTTGTTTGGGCGGGAATTTTGCTATACAATATAAACAGTGTGCTTTTGTACTTCCTTAGCAAAAAATATCAAAGGCCGGAAAGGGACGGTGCGCTGTGCCGACACAATGGAAACGCTCCCCGGAGGAGCTTCACAAAACCTATATCGCCAACACGGAGGCATTTTATCGCGCCGCGGGCCGGGGCCTGGCGGAGGAGATGGATAAATTCTGCACCGACTGCGCCTTACAGCTTTTCGCCCGCAGCGCCAGCCTGGGGCAGGAGCAGGCTGACGCCCTGAACGCCCTGTATTCCAAGGGGCGGCCTAAGCCCGCCTGGCTTCTCTGGGCTTTGAGTACCGCCGTGGGGGAGAGCGGCGAATTTCTGCCGCCCCTGTTTTTCTGGTCCCTGACCGAGCAGGATGCCCGCCAGGGGACGGACTGCTCCCGCGTGTTTGTGCGGATGCTGACAAACATTCTGCTGTGCCTGGCGGCGGTGGGCGACGACGTCACCTATGCCGAGGCGGAATATATTACCGAGTGCGGGGATAAGCTGACGGCCCTTTGCAATTCCGCTGGGGTGAAGCCGGGAAAGCCCTCCCTGAAGGCGAAGGACTTTGTCACCAGCGGGGAGAGGCCGTTTATGGAGAAAAATCCCCCTGCCGCTGCCGCCGCCCCCCAGGGAGCGGGAGCGACCGCGGCCCAGACCGCGCCGGAGGCAGAGGCCGAAAAGCCCGACCTTGACCAGCTTCTGGCGGAGCTGGATGGCCTGGTGGGGCTGGAGGCTGTCAAAAAAGACATAAAAAGCATGATGAACCTGATAAAGGTTCGCAGGCTTCGGCAGGAGGCGGGGCTGCCCGTGGCCCCCATGAGCCTGCATATGGTGCTCACGGGAAACCCCGGCACGGGCAAGACCACGGTGGCCCGGCTGGTGGGCGGGCTGTACGCCGCCATCGGCGCGCTGTCCAAGGGGCAGCTTGTGGAGGTTGACCGCTCCGGCCTGGTGGCGGGGTATGTGGGCCAGACAGCCATCAAGACCCAGGAGGTCATCACCTCGGCCCTGGGCGGCGTGCTGTTTATTGACGAGGCCTATTCTCTTGCCAGCGGCGGGGAAAACGACTTTGGCCGGGAGGCCATCGAGACCCTTTTGAAGGCCATGGAGGATCACCGGGACGACCTGGTGGTCATTGTCGCGGGGTATACAGACCTGATGGAGCGGTTCCTGTCCTCAAATCCGGGCCTGGAGAGCCGCTTTAATAAGTATATCCAGTTTCCTGACTATAACGGCCAGGAGCTGAACGCCATCTTTCACGGTTTGTGTGAAAAGAACGGCTACAAGCTGGACGAGGAGGGGGAGAGCTTCTCCCAGGAATATTTTGATTCCCTCTACCAGGGCCGGGATGAAAATTTTGGAAATGGCCGGGACGTGCGAAACCAGTTTGAGGACATGATTCTCCGCCAGGCGAACCGCCCTGGCCGCTGTGGAGGCCCCTACCAAGGAGGAGCTGACGCTGCTGACAAAGGCGGATTTCCTGCCCGACCCGGAGACGTGAGAATGTAGGCTTGATGCAGCTATGATGCAGTGATGATATATGATTAAATAGCGTATGGAAGAAAAGGAAAAAGAAGACAAGCTCCTGGGGATATATATTCACATTCCCTTTTGTGCGTCCAAGTGCGGCTACTGCGATTTTTATTCCCTTGCCAACTGCGACGGGCGGATGAACAAATATCAGGCGGCCCTGCTCCGGCATATTGAGGAGGCGTCGGCCACCATGTCCCCTTATTATATTGATACCCTCTACTTCGGCGGCGGTACCCCCAGCTATTACGGGGCCAAGCGCCTGACGGAGATCTTCAACACCGTGAAGCGCTTTGGCAAGGTGCTGAAAAGCGCGGAGGTCACGGTGGAGTGCAACCCGGACAGCGTGACGCGCCATGACCTGCGGCTGCTTCGGAAGGAGGGGGTCAACCGCATTTCCCTGGGAATGCAGTCGGCCAGCGACGACCTGCTGAAAATTATTGGCCGCCGCCACAGCTTTGCCCAGGTGAAGAAGGCGGTGCAGATGATTCGGGCCGAGGGCTTTGACAACCTGAGCCTCGACCTGATGTACGGCCTGCCGAACCAGACGAAGGAGGATTGGGCGCAGACCCTGGCCCAGGCTATCAAGCTGGAGCCGGAGCATTTGTCCTGCTATGGTCTGAAGCTGGAGGAGGGAACCCCCATGTACGAGGCGTACCAGGACAGCCCGGTGGTTCCGTCGGACGACGAGCAGGCGGACATGTATTTGTACACGGTGGAGACACTGGCCCACTACGGCTACCAGCAGTATGAGGTGTCGAACTTCGCCAAGCGGGGCTATGCCAGCCGCCACAACATGAAATACTGGGACATGGACGACTATCTTGGCTTTGGGCCGGGGGCCCATTCATGTATGGGAAATACCCGATACGGCTTCGTTCGCAGCCTGGAGGGATACATCCGAGGCGTGGAGCGGGGCGAGGATTTGGTGGAGGAATACGAGCGCCTGGAGGAACTGGATCGGGCGGCGGAATATCTCATGCTTGGGATGCGCCGGGGCAAGGGTATTTCTCAGGAGGAATATTATAAAATATACCGCAGCGATTTTGCCCCCATTGAGGCGCTGCTGAAGGAATACGAAAAGGAAGGCTGGACAAAGAGCTTTAATGGCCGGTGGTGCTTCACCCCGGCGGGGTTTCTGGTCTCCAATACACTAATCGGCTCCCTCTGGGAGGCCCAGGCGGAATACCGCATCAGCGGCAAGCCCTGGATGGAGGAGGCCATGGCCGGGGAGATCGGCGAGATCATCCGGCCCACAAAAGATGAAGGATAATACCAACCGAAAAAGGAGGCATGGCAATATGGGCAGACATGAGCAGAAAAATTATCCGGACGACAGATGGGATCAGGAGCAGGAGCAGGAACAGGACTGGGACGACAGCCAGGACTGGGAGGATCAGGCTCCCCGCCGCCGCTGGGGCGGCTTTGTAAGGATAAAGCCGGAGCGTTCCCAGCGGGGTTCGTATCAGGAGGACTATGAGACGGATTACGACCAGGACGACCAGGCAGCCGGGGACGACTACGACGGCGAATACGACGATTACGAGGACTGGTACAACGGCGGGGGCGGCTCTGGCCGCCGGCTTTGGATCATCCCGGTGGTCGTGGTTGCGGTGCTGCTGGTGGCGGTGCTGGGCGGCGGCATGGCCTGGGCCAACAGTGTGGTAAATTCTGACACGATTTATCCCAACGTCTCCGTAAACGGTGTGGACGTTGGAGGGCTTACGGTGGAGGAGGCCGCACAGGCGTTGGAGGAGCAGGGGGCGAATCCCTACCAGGACACCTCCGTGACGGTGAATTTCTCTACCGGCGAAACGCTGGTGGTGACGGCGGAGGAGCTGGGCCTGGACGGAGGCGCTCAGGCCCCCGCTGAGATGGCCTATGCCTATGGCCGGGACAGCGGCCTTCTGAGCAACTTCCAAACCTACCTCTCCTGCCGCAGCAGCGGCGTGGAGCTTACCTGGAGCGCGAACACCTCCATGGATGAGACCGCCCTGGCAGAGCTGGTGGCCCAGGCCGCCCAGACGGTAAATTCCCAGCTTTTGGAAACGGAATACACCATCGGCACGGACACCATCACCATTATTAAGGGCGGCGGCGCCGTCACGGTGGATGAGGAGGCCCTCTGCGCCGCCATCAAGGAGGCGTTTGTGAGCCAGGTATATGACGATATTGAGTATACCCCGGAGGCCAGCGGCGACGGCAGCGATGAGGACGTGGACACGCTGCTCCAGGCCATTTATGACGCTGTCTATGTGGAGGTGGTGAACGCGGAATATGACGCCGAAACCGGCGGGGCCACGGAGAGCGTAACGGGCATCAGCTTCGATTTGGACGCGGCCAAGACGCTGTATCAGGAGGCGGAAACCGGGGAGTCTGTTGTGATTGCTCTGATTTATACCGAGCCGGAGATTACCAGCGCTGTCCTGGAGGAGAACCTGTTTGTGGATCTGCTGTCGGAAAAGACCACAAGCCTTTCCGGCTCCTCCTCCGCCCGTATCAATAATATTACGCTGGCGGCGGAGGCGCTGAATGACACGGTCATTAATCCCGGCGAGGAGTTCAGCTATAACGACTGCCTGGGCGAGCGCACATCCGCCAAGGGCTATCAGGCGGCGGGCGCTTATGAAAACGGTCAGCACGTCTCCTCCATCGGCGGCGGCATCTGCCAGGACAGCTCCACCCTGTATTACTGCGCCCTTTACGCGAATTTGGAGATTACTGCCCGCTCCTGCCATTACTTCACCGTGTCCTATCTCCCCAGGGGACTGGACGCCACGGTCAGTTGGGGCGGCCCGGAGTTTAAATTTGTCAACAACCGCAATTACCCCATTCAAATCAAGGCGTGGGTGTCCAACGGCTCTCTGACCGTTCAGCTCTGGGGTACAGACGAGGACGGCAGCTATGTGGAGATCACCTCCAGCACCTGGGAGGACAGCTCCTACTATTATGCCCAGACCTATCGGGCGGTGTACGACGCGGACGGCAACCAGATAAGCTATGAGGAGGAAGCCTACAGCAGCTATCACAAGGAATCCTCTGCCAGCACGGCCACGGCTACGCCTGAGCCCACGGAGACAGCGGAGCCTACGGCGACGCCGCCTGAAACCGCCGCGACGGATGCGCCCACGGAGACAGAGACGCCAACCGCAACGGACACGCCGACAGCGACAGAAACACCCACAGAGACGGAGACGCCGGTGGAAACGGAGACGCCTGCCGCAACGGACACCCCTGTCGAGACCGATACGTCTGTGGACACAGACTCCGGCACGGACAGTGACAGCGGATCCAGCGGAGACGACAGCGGCACCACCGATACCGGCACGGACACGTCCAGCGATACCAGTACCGATACAGGTACAGACACCAGCACAGATACGACCAGCGATTCTGAGCTGACCGCCGTGGCGTAAGCCGCGGCGGCCCCCGGCGGGGAGGCCGGGACTTTACGATAACAGGCATGGAGGGAACTATGAGCAAGGGGAAATTCTATATCACAACACCGATTTATTATCCGTCGGATAAGCTGCACATCGGCCACACCTACTGTACCGTGGCTACGGACGTAATTGCCCGGTACAAACGGCTGTGCGGCTACGACGTGATGTTTCTGACTGGCACGGATGAGCATGGCCAGAAGATTGAGACCAAGGCAAAGGAGGCCGGTGTCACACCCAAGGAGTTTGTGGACAATATCGTCACCGGCCCGGACGGGAAGAGCGGCATCCTGGGGCTTTGGAAGCTCATGAACATATCCAATGACCGCTTCATCCGCACCACGGACGACTACCATGTGGAGGCCATCCAGAAGATATTCCGCAAGATGTACGACAACGGGGACATTTACAAGGGTACTTATGAGGGCATGTACTGCACCCCCTGCGAGAGCTTCTGGACGGAGAGCCAGCTTGTGGACGGCAAATGCCCCGACTGTGGCCGGGAGGTGCATCACGCCCAGGAGGAAGCCTATTTCTTCCGCCTGTCCAAGTATGAAAAGCCTGTGCGGGAGCTGCTGGAATCCGGCACGTTCCTGGAGCCTGCCAGCCGGGTCAACGAGATGATACACAACTTCATTGAGCCGGGACTGGAGGATCTGTGCGTGTCCCGCACCAGCTTTACCTGGGGCATCCCGGTGGATTTCGACCCCGGTCATGTGGTCTATGTGTGGGTGGACGCGCTGTTTAACTACCTGACCGCCCTGGGCTACATGAACGATAAATACGACCAGGTGGAGGAATACTGGCCCGCCGTGCATATTGTGGGCAAGGAGATTGTTCGCTTCCATTCTATCATCTGGCCCGCTATGCTGATGAGCGTGGGTATGCCTCTGCCGAAAAAGGTGTTTGGCCACGGCTGGCTGCTGTTCGGCGGCGGCAAGATGTCCAAGTCCAAGGGGAATGTGGTAGACCCCTATCTGCTGGCGGAGCGGTATGGGGTGGATTCCTTGCGGTTTTTCCTTTTGCGGGAGTTCCCCTTTGGCGCTGACGGCAACTTCACCAATGAGGCCCTGATAAACCGCATTAACGCCGACCTGGCCAACGACCTGGGGAACCTGGTGTCCCGGACGGTGGCTATGTGCGAGAAATATTTCCCGGACGGGCAGCTTATCGCGGGCCGGGAGGCCGGGCCGGAGGACGCGCCGCTGCTGCAAATGGTGGCGGAGCTGCGGGACATCTATGAAAAGGATATGGAGGCCTTCGCCACTCAGCAGGCCCTGGTGGATATCTTCAAGGTCATATCCCGCGCCAACAAATATATTGACGAGACCATGCCCTGGGCCCTTGCCAAGGACGAGAGCCGCCGGGAGCGCCTGGCTACGGTGATGTATAACCTGCTGGAGACCATCCGGGTGGCCGTGTCTCTGCTGGCCCCGTTTATCCCGGAGAGCAGCGAAAAGATTTTTGCCCAGATCGGCGCGACTGCCGAGGACGTGACATGGGACAACGCCGCCCAGTTCGGCGTCCTGCCCGCCCAGGTGCAGGTACACAAGGGGCCGGTACTGTTCCCCCGCATTGATATGGAAAAGGAGCTGAAAGCGTTGGAGGAGATGGAAAAGCAAAACGCCGCCCCGGCGGAGAAGCCGGAGCCGGAGACTGTTACCATTGACGAGTTTGCCAAGGTGAAGCTGACGGTGTGCAAAATTCTGACCTGTGAGCCGGTGAAAAAGAGCCAGAAGCTGCTGCGCTTCGAACTGGACGACGGCAGCGGAAAAACTCGGCAGATCCTCTCCGGCATTGCCAAGTGGTATAAGCCGGAGGAGCTGGTGGGGAAGACTGTTCTGGCCTGTACCAATCTGCCGCCCCGGAAGATGATGGGCCTGGAATCCAACGGTATGCTCCTGTCCGCCGTGGAAAACGACGAGGGCGACCCCCATTTGATCATCCTGGAAGACAGCCTGCCCGCCGGGTTTACTCTCTGCTGAGGTCATAATTCAAGCCATCCTCCCATATGCTTTATAAAAAGGCGTATGGGAGGTTTTACTTATGGCCTATGAGGAGAAGGGGAAGGCGTCGGCGGCGCCTCACCGGCTGACCATGGACGAGCGGCAGACGCTCTGGATGACCGGGGTGGAGGAGGTGGTCAGCTTCGATGAAAACGAGGTAGCCGTCCGCACGGTGCAGGGGCTTCTCTCCGTGCGGGGTACGGGACTGAAGGTGGATAAGCTGGAAAAGACCTCCGGGGAGCTGACCATCTCCGGCATGGTGACAGACCTGGATTACCAGGAGACCGGCCCCCACCAGGGCTTCTGGACAAGGCTGTTTCGATAAATGGAGCTGCCTGTTGCCATTCAAATGCGGGAGGCGGGCTGGTTTATCCTGCTGGGCGCGGGGCTGGGCCTTCTGTATGACCTGCTGGGGGGGCTGCGGAACGAGACGGGCTGCTCGGCGGCGGCAGATGTGCTTTTTGTTCTGACGGCCCTGGGAACCCTGTTTGCCGGGGGCATGGCCACCCTGGAGGGGCGGCTGCACCTGTATATGCTGGCCCTTGCCGGACTGGGAATCGGCCTGTGGGTTTGGGCGGTGTCCCCGGTGATACGGCCCCTTTTTCGGAAATTGTGGCAGTGCGGCGGGAAAATATGCCGGACGGCGGTCTGGCCCCTGGGCTTTATTGGACGTTTTTTGAAAAAACTATGCAAAAAGCTCTTTTCAAATGGGCGGAAATGGTTTACAATAAAGGGACGCGCAAAGCGCGGGAAACCTGCGGGGAGCAGAAAGGGGGCGGTACGCCATGAGAGTTCTCCACGCAAAAGGCGTACTGACGGGCCTTGCACTCACGGGCCTGATGGCCTATGCCTGTATTGCCCTGCTGAATATACAAAACAAGGTGACGGATGCCAGCAAGACCGTCCAAAGCCTCCAGGCGCAGCTCGAACAGCTCCAGGAGGACAACGCCGCTTTGCAGTACGCCATCGACAACCAGGACGACCCAGAGGTCATTGAGGACATTGCCCGCTCGGAGCTGGGGCTTGTCATGCCGGATGAGTGGATATTCTACGACGGCGGAGATTGATTTTTGCGGATGCCATCGTCGAAGGGTAACGGCGATGGCGTCTTTGCACAAAAACCGCCAGGAATAATTTGTGAAATTCATATTAATTTAACAGACAGGGTATTGACATTGGCGGGACAGAACAGTATGCTATACTTAGCCGACTAAATGGGCGGTGGAATACTACGGCAGATGCTTAGGAGAGGTCTCGTGGAAGGCAAGGAGCTGCTCAATCAATTCACGGACATGACCCGTATCCACACAGCCTATGTGGAACGTCGCCTGCTCCATTTGGACTTACGCACGGGGCAGGGGGCTGTCCTGACGGCCCTTGGCTACAGGGGCGGCTGTACGCAAAAGGAGCTTGCGGAGTATCGGCACGTTTCGGCGGCTACTATCAGCGTTATGCTCCGCCGGATGGAGAAGGCCGGACTTGTTACCCGCGCCTCCGGGGAAGACGGCAAAAGCAACCTGATTACCCTGACGGAGTATGGCCGGGGGGTATTCGGCCAGCTTATGGAGGATATGAAGGGCGAGCCGGAGCGGGTTTTTGCCGGACTGAGCCAGGAGGATCTTCAGGCCGCGGAGCGCATATTCCGCACTGTTTCGGAAAATCTGGCCCAGCTTTCCGGCAGATAAAATCATGGTAAACCTCCCTGGAAGGGGTTTATATAAATTTGGCAATTACATATTAATTTGAAAAGGAGACTGAGAACTATGCCCAAGGTATATTCCGGGGACCTGACCAAACTCTTTGACATCAGCGGCAAGAAGGCCGTTATCGTCGGCGGCGCCGGCGGATTCGGCGAGAAGATCGCGGAGGCTTATGCCGCCAACGGCGTGGACGTGTGCATTTCTTCCCGCAAGGAGGACAAGCTCATCGAGGCCGAGAACAAAATCAAGGCTTCCGCCGCTCCTGGCGTAAAGGTCATCCACTACGCCTGCGACGCCACCGATGAGAACGCTATCATCGCCTTCCGTGACTTCGCTGTCAGCGAGGCCGGTCTGGGCGGCTGCGACATCCTGGTCAACGCGCAGGGCTACAACAAGAAGATGTGGTCCTGGGAGATCGACACCAAGGTTTGGAAGGGTATGCTGGATACCAACGTCACCTCTATGATGTATACCTGCAAATACTTCGGCAACTGGATGAAGGATCACAACCTGGACGCTGGCGAGAACACCGTTCCCCAGAGCGAGTTCGAGTCCGGCAAGGCCAACCCCAACAAGGGCTACGGCAAGATCATCAACTTCGGCTCCGTCCGTTCCATCCGTGCTGTCGCCAACGGCGGCAACGGCAACGTACCCTACAACACCACCAAGGGCGCTGTGGAGATGCTGACCAAGGCCTTCGCCGCTGACCTGCGCCCCAACATCCAGGTCAATGCCATCGGCCCCACCATTACCTACACCCCGATGATGGTCGGCCTGCTGCCTCCCGATGAGGCCACCCGCAACAACATCGCAGGCTCTCTGCCCGCACAGCGTATCGGCTACGAGATCGACGTTGTCGGCCCGGCCATCTTCCTGGCTTCCGCCGCTTCCGACATGGTCACTGCCAGCACCATCTATCCTGATGGCGGCCTGGTGGCTACTTCGTGATAAAATCGGGCCTGACCCACTCCTTCCCCCGGCAAAACGGGGGAAGGACATCTATTGTATAGGGAGTTAATTATGAAGCTGGAAGACATTAAAACTATTGCTATGTACGGCGCCGGTACCATCGGCGGCGGTTTTGCGGCTTATTTCGCTCTGAAGGGCCTGAATGTGAACGTCTATGTCCGCAGCGAGGGCTCCATCGAGCGCGCCAAGCCCAAGATCCAGGAGGCTGTTGACACCTATGTGAAGTACGGCCTGGTGGACAGCGGCGACGGCATTTGGGCCAAGATCAAGTTCACCACGGATCCTGCGGAGGCCTTCACCGGCGTTTACTTCGTGCAGGAGAACGGCGCGGAGAATCTGGAGCAGAAGCACCAGATGGTCGCCACCATGGAGCAGTATCTGCCTGTGGACGCGATTATCGCCTCCTCCTCCTCCGGCACCCCTGTGACGCAGATTGCCTCCGAGGCCAAGCACCCGGAGCGCGTCATCGTGGCACACCCCTTCAACCCCGCCTATCTGCTGCCCCTGATTGAGATTTGCGGCGGCGAAAAGACCTCCCCCGAGGTTATCGAGTTTGCCCGCGCCTTCTATAAGAAGTACGACAAGGCTCCTGTGGTTCTCAACAAGGAGAAGAACGGCTTTATCGCCAACCGTCTGATGCACGCCCTGTGGCGTGAGGAGATCGCCCTGGTAACAGAGGGCGTCTGCTCCATGGCGGACTGCGACGACGCCTGGACCTTTGGCCCCGGCATCCGGCTGGCTGCCTTCGGCCCGTCCCTGCACTATGAGCTGGGCGGCGGCGACCTGGGCCTGAAGGGCTGCGCCATCAAGTTCGGCGCTATGACCGACGCTGTGTTCGCGGACATCTCCGACATGAAGAAGGTTCCTGACACCTGGGCTGACCAGTCCGGCGAGGAGATCGGGCCTCTGATGGAGAACCTGCCCGACGTCATCGGCCACACCAAGCCGGAGATCGCAGACTTCCGCGACAAGGTCATCATCGACGTGCTGAAGCTGCACAAGAGAATGTAATTGTAATATAAACCGAGGAGAAATATACTTATGGCTAAAACAATCATTACCGCCGCTATGACCGGCGCTGTGACCCCCGCTGGCTACAACATTCCTGAGAAGCCCGAAGACATTGCCGCTCAGGTCTATGAGTGCTGGAAGCTGGGCGCCGCTATCTGCCATCTGCATATGCGCGACGACGCCGGTGCCGGCGTGATGGATCCTGTGAAGTTCTATGAGACCGTCAAGGCCATCCGTTCCTACAAGGACTGCGACATCATTGTCAACTGCACCACCTCCGGCGACAACCGGGTTTCCGATGACAGCCCCTACGGCAACGCCATGCGTATGCTGCATCACCGCAACGTCCCCGGCATCGAGATGGGTACCTTCGACGCCTCCTCCTTCAACTGGGGCGTTCCCGGCGGCGTGTTCCACAACAGCCCCTCCATGCTGATGGAGCTGGGCACCACCTTCCAGCAGCGCGGCATTAAGCCTGAGTTCGAGGTCTTTGACTTCGGCGCGCTGCGCGCCATCGGCGCTTACTGGAAGCAGGGCTATGTGAAGGAGCCGCTGCACTTCCAGTTCTGCCTGGGCGTTATGGGCGGCATGGACGCCACCCCCGAGTCCCTGCAGATCCTGCTCCAGGAGATGCACAACCTCCAGGCTGCCGGTAAGCTGCCCCAGGAGATCACCTGGTCCGCTTTCGGTATTGGCAAGGGCCACCTGCCTGTCATGTTCTCCTGCCTGGCCAACGGCGGCGGCATCCGCGTCGGCATGGAGGATAACGTGGTTTACGGCAAGGACAAGGACGGCAAGAAGATCATGGCCACCAACATGATGCTGGTGGAGCGTGCCGCCGGTGCTATCCGCGCCTTCGGCAACGAGCCTGCCACCCCTGCCGAGGCCCGTCAGATGCTGGGTCTGAAGCCTCTGGACATCGACGCTGTCAACGCTGAGCTGGCCGCTGTCAAGGTGGAGGATCTGGAGAAGGCCAAGCAGGCCGTCAAGGACGAGTTCGGCGGCCCCTACTTCGCAGCCAAGGGCATGGGCGGCAAGTAAGCCGCCAATCCGCTGTAATGCTTTCATGACACAAAACGCCGAGGGGGATAGGTTGACCTTCTCGGCGTTTTTATATTTGTCATACAGGAAAAATCTGGAAACCATGATAGCAAGAAATAATGGGAATGGAATTAAACGCCTTGTCATAAATTTCCTGAAATGGATTTTTGTTATTGTGCAGAATGAAAGAAATTTCGGAAATTCCGCTAAAGCCCTATTGCAATTTATTTAAATGAATAGTATAATGG
>JAJQFY010000100.1 GCA_021200935.1 Oscillospiraceae bacterium | reverse complement strand
CAAATTCCCCCGCACCATTTTGACGACCCAGCCCAGGGTCGTGTTCCGCAGAAGCCGCTTGCCGACACCGGCCAGCCCCGCCGCCGCCTTATGCTTTATAAACCGCAGGGGGTAAATGAGATTCCAAAACCACACATAGAGCCTGTACAGGAAATCGGTGACATGAATCTCCCGCTTTCCCCGCCAGACCGTCTCCATGACCCCCTTCACGGCGGAAAGGGGTACCCGCTCGATGGAAAAGGTATTGTCCCCCCGAATCAGGCACACATCCCCGTCAAAGCCCATAATTCGGTGAAGCACCTGCACCCCGTCCGGGCGGACATAAAGCACCACGTCGTTTTTCCTGGGGCGGCCCTCCAGCCTGCGGATCAGGACATGGGAGGAGTAGGTATACAGAAGGGGCTGCATACTGACGCCCTTGATGGGTATGACGATAAAGCCCGCCGTTTCCATCTCGTCCAGCTTTGTGGTCTGCTCTATATTGCCCGTTTTCTCCATAATGCCGCGGCCTCCTTCCTGTGTTCCTGCGAGTATGAATTATTGCCGATTACTCCACCAAAAATCCGGCATCGGCCATTTCCTGAATCATGGCACTCACGTCGGCGGCGATCGCAGCCCGATCCTCCTGGCTTTCCGCGCCGTATTTCTCCACAAGAGCGCTGACAAGCTCCTCCTCGCTTTTGCCCGCCGAAAGGCCCTCCCAGACGATTTTCCCCGTCTCGTTGAGCTTGACCATGCCGTGAAACTCGCGGCTGGCCTGGCCGGTCGCCACCACCACATATTTCCCCGCCACCTTGCGGGTAACGAATCCCTCTTTGACCTTCATCAAGACATCCTCCATAGCTTTTGTATTTCTGACCGGGTGGTCTGGATCCCCCGGCTCACATAGCGCTCCCCCGTCAGGGCCTCAAAGCTGCACCTGACCGCGTCCTCGGACATATCGCACCGCAAATCGTACAGCGGCAGGGTCTCTATAATTTTATCCAGCAGCTCCAGCATTCGCCCGGTGGCCTCCGGCTCGTAGGGGTGGAACATATGCCGGAGCAGAAGAGACACCGCCTCCTCCGGCTCCACGGGCCGAATGTGGTTTTTGCCGTCCTCTGAACGGGAGATGAAGCAGATGGCCCCCATTTGGGCGCTGTGCTTTCGGTTCCAGCCCTCCTTGCCGCACCAGGGCGTGTCGTAGGCGGTGATTTTGGTCTGCCCGTCCCCCTCCTGCACGTGGAAGATGGGCTTGTCCCCGTTGACGATGTCCACCCCTTCGCCCACATACTGCTTCCACAGGCCGATATGGGTGGATTTCCCCGTGCCGCTGGCGGCGGCGAACAGGTAGCCCCTGCCCCGGTAGGAGATGCAGGCCCCATGCAGGGTCACGCGGTTAAGGGCCGAGAGCCGGGAGGCAATGGCGGAATATATGGCGTCCCGCTCCAAAAACTCGTCCCGCAGCTCCGGACTAAATTCCTTCAGCTCCGCTATTCTGTCATCCTCCGCGTAAACGGAAAACACGGGCGGACGGTCGGTCAGGTAATCTCTGCAAAACCAGCGGCAGTAATTATACCGGCTGCGAATCTCCATCGGCACCCCTGCCAATTCAATGCTGAACACGTCCATGCGTCCTGCCTCCCATTTCCGTCCGTTTGCGTCGTTTTTGCTATTATACCACGCCCCAGGGATTTTTCCTATATACTTTTTCGCACTTTTTCGATAAGATTCCCCCGCCGGACATGAAAAATCCCCTGCGGCCAGTGAAGGGGCAAGCAGGGGATGGAGATAAAACTATGCTTTACTGCAAGCGGCGGCGGCTGAACATTTTGGCCAGGCCCCCCTCCGAGGTCTCCCGAAAGCGCTGGTTCATGCTGATGCCGGTCTCGTACATGGTTTTCACCACCATGTCAAAGGAGATGCGCTGGGTGTCGTGGAGGTAGTAGGCCAGGTTACAGGCGCTGATGGCCCGCATGGCCGCCACGGCGTTTCGCTCGATGCACGGCACCTGCACAAGGCCGCAGATAGGGTCGCAGGTCAGGCCCAGATGATGCTCCATGGCGATCTCCGCCGCGTACTGAATCTGGTGGGTGTTCAGCCCCATAAGCTGGGCCGCCGCGGCGGCGGCCATGGAGCAGGCCGCGCCCACCTCCGCCTGACAGCCGCACTCCGCGCCGGAGATGGAGGCGTTGTGCTTGATAAGATTTCCAAACAGCCCCGCCACCCCCAAAGCCCGAATCGTCTGCTGGTCTGTCAGCCCGTGGCGATCCTGGGTGTAGCGGAGAACCGCGGGCAAAATTCCGCAGGCTCCGCAGGTCGGCGCGGTGACGATGGCCCCGCAGTCCGCGTTCTGCTCGCAGACGGCGAAAGCATAGGCCGAAACAAGCCGCACCTGCTGCAGCTCCGGGGACTCATCGGGGGACGGTTCCTCATAGAGAAGCTTGGCCTTGCGGGCCACGCTCAGGCCGCCGGGAAGGATGCCCTCAGCGGCCAGGCCCTCCCGGATGGAGCGGTTCATGGCCTGCCAGATATCCGCCAGGAAACCCCATATCTCCGGCCCCTCGTTGGCCTCCACGTATTCGTCCAGAGAGCAGTTCCACAGGCGGCACTGCTGTTCCACCTCCGCGAAGGAGTTTTCCGGGTATATCTCCTCGTCCGCCTCCGGCGTCGGCTCGCCGGGAATCCGAATATCGCCCCCGCCGATGGATTCGGCCCACACCTCCCCCAGGCAGGTCTCCCCCTGCCACGCCGTGAAATGCAGGGTGTTCGGGTGGCGAACCCCCTCCGGCATATCGTTCCGAAAGACCACCTCTGTTTCCACCGGGGCAAAAACCTCCCGCAGCACCCGATCCGTGCCGTGGCCCCGGCCCGTTTTGCTCAGCGACCCGAACAGCAACACGGCAAAGCGGTCAGCGGCTGGGTACCGCCCCAGAAACAGCTTCGCCGCAGACTCCGGCCCGATGGTGTGGGAGCTGGACGGCCCCTTGCCGATTTTATAAATTTTGCGAATAGACTGCATAATACCTACCCCACTGCCCCACCGGCGGCGCGCTGCGCCGCCGGTAAATACATGCTGTTACTCCCTCATTCTCCCCAGCGCCTGGGTGACGTACTCCCATGTGCGCCTGACCGAGGCGATGCTGAACCGCTCTCTGGGCGTATGCACATCCGCGAGGGCCGGCCCAATGGAAACGCAGTCCAGGCCGCTGATTTTGCCGCAGAGAATCCCACATTCCAGCCCGGCGTGAATGGCCTGAAGCTCCGGCCGCTTTCCGTACAGCTCCGCGAACAGGGCGCTCATCAAGTCCCGCAGCGCTGACGTCTGCCGGTATTCCCAGGCGGGGTAGTCGTTTTCATATTGAACCGTCCCCCCATAGCTGGCCGCGAAGCGCTCCACCTTACGCACCAGCATGGTTTTTTCCGAGGCCGCCGAGCTTCTCACCAAAAACACCGCCTGAAGCGCTGTGTCCGTGGTTTTCGCAATGCCGAAGTTCAGCGAGGTCTGCACAAGCCCTGGGATGTTGGGGCTATACTGAACCACCCCTGTGGGGGCCAGGAACAGGAAGTCAGCAACCTTCCGCGTTCCATCCGCGTCCAGCGCCTGCGCCCGCTCCCGCTCCCCGATTTCGGCGGAGATGGAAATATCCGGGTCGAAGGCGCCGTAGGCGTTTTTCCACTGGGCCGCCAGCTCCTGGGCCACGGCCTCCGCAGCCTCTCCGGCCTGGGCCAGAAGCACCGCGCTGGTTTGGCCGGGGATGGCGTTGTCCTTCCCGCCGCCCTCCACGGACACAAGCCGGATGTCCTGCCGGTTCAGAAGCTCCGTCAGATACTGGCCCATCAACTGGTTGCTGTTTGCCCGGCCCGCGCCGATGTCGATGCCGGAATGTCCGCCCAGCCCGCCCTGTATGGCAACGGTGCAGCGGACGCCCTCATATGCCTCGCGTACAAGGGGGACAGAGCAGGGCAGAGTGATGCCTCCGGCGCAGCTTGTGAAGATAACCCCCTCCTCCTCGGAGTCAATGTTAATCATGCGCCGACCCTGGAGGCTTTCGGCGTCAAGGCCCTTTGCCCCAAGCATTCCCACCTCCTCGTCGCTGGTCAGCAGCGCCTCAATTCTGGGGTGCTGTAATTGGTCGCTGTCCAAAACGGCCAAAATAATGGCCACCGCAATGCCGTCGTCGCCGCCAAGAGTCGTCCCCCTGGCACTGACGGTATCCCCGTCCACCACAAGCTCCAGCCCTTCGCGGCTCATGTCCTTGTCACAGCCCGGCTCACAGGCGCAGACCATATCCAGGTGGCCCTGCAAAATCACGGTGTCCGCCTGCTCATAGCCCGGCGTGCCCTCCTTGACAATCAGCACATTGTTATACTCGTCCCGCTTATGCCACAGCCCGCGGGCGCTGGCAAACTGGACGCAGTATTCACTGATTGCGTCCGTATGAAAGGAGCCATGCGGAATCCCGCAGATCTCCTCAAAAAACCGAAACACAGCCTCCGGCTCACAGCCTTGCAGCACGCTCATACCTATGCTCCTTCCTAGCAGTCTGTTTATCTCTATCATACAGAAATTACGCCGATATTTCAAGCCGTTCGGGCCGTGAATTACCGGCTTTCCAAATCCCGCTGATAAAAAAGGGACTGTATCCGTGATACAGCCCCCTTCTCTTTACTGTGCCATGCGCTCCTCAATGGGAACGTAGTCAAAATCAAATTTGAAGTATCTCGGCCCCAGGATGCTGATGCCCTTTTCATTGCGGAAGGAGGGGTCGGTCTTCAGACCGATGACATACACCTCGGTGCCGACGGCCAGGACGGGGTTTGCATACGGCTCGCCCGTTTTCGCGTCCACAACCGTAATGATGTCAGGGCTGGTGACGTAGGGCTGGTCATTTTTCCACATGACGTGGTTCTCATTCTTGAACCAAATCTTGAAGGTGTTGCCCTCATCGGCTCCCGTACCCTTGATGGTGTGGGTGCCGTAGTAATAGCCGTCGTCCTTCGTCTCCTTGCCGGTGACGACGCCGCTGGCAAGAATCCAGCCGTTCAGCTTGGTAACGATGGTCTCCACGGGGTCTTTTCCGGCCTCCCGCGCCTCGCGGATCGTTTTGCCGATCTCATAGCAGCGGGTCAGCGTACCGGCGTTGATGCACTCCTTCATTTCCTTGCCGCTCATCAGGAATCCGGCCTGGCCCACCAGGCCGTAGGCGGTCTCGGCAATCTTCTTGCCCAGGCGCTCCACGATGCGGTAGTTGACCGCGCTCTCGATGTAGCTGATGTCGCCGTAGGCGTCGCAGGAGGCCACAGGCCACAGTACCTTGTCGTGGAGATAGGGAGTGGTCTGCTGAATCTCAGGAATGGCCCGGCCCGTATAGTCGCCGTCCACGCAGACGGCGCCGCTCAAAAGACCGGCAGTCAGACCGCCGGGGGTGTTGGCGCCGCCCAGCTCGATGGGAACCACCGCGCCGATTTCCTGCCCGCAGAATTTGCCAAGAAGCTGAATGGCCTGGGCAAGCTGCTCCTTCTCGGAATAGGTGGGGTTGACGAAGCCGAAGTCCTCCATCTCCGCCTCCACCTCCGGGGTGTGGGGGGCGATGGAACCCATCAGGAACGGGCAGGCAGTCATAATATCGTCGGGAATCTCGCTGACATCGACCCAGCCAACGGAATGGCCCTGGTCAATTTCGGACATCAGGGACTTCATGCCATTGCTGGGAAGTCCGCCGCCGCCGGTACCCATAAAGGTGCAGCCGCGGACAAAATCCTCCGCCATCTGGCGGTTTTCCAGCTTCATTGTAGCCATTGTTGTTTTCTCCTTTTGGTATAATTGGTATAAGATGAAATTGTGTTGGTCTTAATTTGATTCAGGGCGCAGAAAGTGTTACTCGCTCACCTTGGAAACAGCGCCCTTGGCGTCCTCCATATAGGTGCCGCCGATATACAGCGCCTCCGGCTTGTTCTTGAAGATGAGGAACATCAGCACATACACCACACCGGCGACCACCATGCCATTGATGGAGGAGATGCCCCAGCTCACGGTGTAGCCCACGATGCAGCCCAGAACCCAGGCCACGATGGCCGGGACGGAGCAGAAGCGGTGCTTCACACCCTCGCCAAAATGATAATCCTTCTTTTTCAGGAAGAAATAGTCCAGAATCAGGATGCCTGCCACAGGGGGGATTCCCGTTCCCAAAAGGCTCAGCCATGTGGTGAAGGAGTCCACAATGCCGACGGCTCCGGCAATGGTAGCGACGATGCCAAACACCAGCACGATGTGCTTTTTCTTGAATCTGGGAAACGCCACGGTAGCCGCCAGGGACGAGAAGTACAGGTTATTATCGTTGGTTGTCCACTGTGCGAAAATCAGCATAACCAAAGCCCAGGCGCCCAGAATCTGCATAAGCGCCGCAGAAACGTCGCTTGTATTACAGGCCACGCAGATGAAATAGCCCGCCAGGATAACGAAGGAGTTTGCCACGATGAAACCAAACACCGCGCCGATAACGCTGTGGGATTCCTTTTTTCCGTATCGCGTTAGATCTGGCTGTAGTACCGTACCCATGACGTAAGCGCCGATAACAGATACGATGCCAGTGGCAACGGTCATGCCGCCGGAAACCTCCAGGGACAGCTCGCTGAACGCCTCCATGCCGCCCACCTTCACAACGCCGATGACGCACCCGGCAATGCAGGTGATCAGGATAAGAGGCGCGGCAATGTTGGAGAGAAGCTCCAGGCCCTTATAGCCAATGTAGGCGGTGGTCATCATCAGCAGTCCGCCCCAGATGGCGGCGACAGTCGGGTCGGTAATGAAGCCCGCGCCGGGGAACATGGCGTGAATCGTGTCCCCGAAGAAGCCGCACTGCCAGCCGAACCAGCCAAGCTCCACCACGGCGGTCAAAATCGCAATGATATAATTTCCCAAAACGCCGAAGCACTGTCTCATCAGCATGGCGATTCCCACACCGGTTCTCGTGCCGATATAGCTCATGGCGCCGCCCAGAACAGACAGAATCACATTGCCCACCAGGCAGGCAATCACGACCTGCCTCAGCGTCAGCTCACCCGCGAAGCTCGCGCCCGTATAAATGGAGCTGAGGCAGATGATGCTTCCTATCAGCACCATTGCGAGAGAAAACGAGGATCTGCGCTTATCACGGGGTACGACCAGCGTTGCATAGTCGTTGACATACGCCTCTGCGCTTGAGGCTTCTTTTTTGCTTGTAGACATAATTCTCCTCCTGCCATGTAAAGTGTATGTATTTTGAATAAGCCCGACCGTTCTGTATTCAAAATATATGTGTCTATATCTTATCACACAAAAACAATGCAAAAAAATGTTTCAAAACACAAAATGTTCCACATCATTTTGTGCTTTGAAACAGGAAATCTTATATCAGTATTTAGAAAAACAATTTATCCCCCAAGCGACCCATTAGGCGTCCCGCTCCCGGCCCTCCATTTTTTGGAAGCGCAGCAGGCACAGCAGGTGAAAGACCCAGCTTAACGCCGCCGTATCGTCAAAGCTGATGCCCATCAGCTCCGCAGCCTTTTTCACTCTGTACTGAACGGTATTGGGATGGGTGAACAATATCTTCGCCGTTTGTTTGGTGTCCTTGTTGCAGTCCACCAGGAAAACGGTCAGGGTGCGGACAATATTCCCGTTCTTCCTCCTGTCGTATTCCAGGAGGGGCTGAAGCATACCGCAGGGGAGGTCGCTGTCCTTTTCCCTGATGCAGCTCTCCGCCTCCATCAAGTCAAAGCGCCCGATGAGCTTTCTATGCTCAAAAATTGACAAAGTCTCCGAAAAATTATTTACGGCAAATTGCAGAAGAAAAAACATTCCATCCTCTGTCGGAAGGTTTCTGGCAAAAACACGCTGTCCCTGCGCTTCATCTTCCGCGAAAAGGTTATCGGCAATCTGGCTGTTTAATTCCTTCTCGCACTGATAGAGAATCACCGATACCTCGTTGTATTTTCCTGACACATAGACAATCTGCTTTTCCCGCAGGGCGCCTTTCAGCGCCTGATTCTCCTCCCTGTCCGCCGTGAAATGCCAGGGGGCATTTTCCCTGTCGCTTCGGTAATAATGCAAATAGCTCCGCGCATCCGCCCAATTCCCCTGGGCAATCAGTTGAATCAGGAAATCCCCCCGGGTGAAGAGAATATCCTTCTTCCAGAAATCAAGGCACAGCTCCACGCACAAAAATATATGATTGATTTCATCTAGCTGCCGGATACCGTTTTGGCTGATAAGAATGACCTGGGTCGCCAGGGAATCCACGTAGTACCTGCGCCCGTAATATGTGTAATTGTCAATTCTCTGCTCGGAACGGTCTATAATGCGCTGGATGGTTTCAAACTCCCGGCATTGATTCAGCAAATTTTCCTGCTCCGCAACCGTGGTGCATAAAATGGCCTCCGCTTTTTCGTCAATAACGGCCACCTCCACCCCGTTGTGGATGGAAATAATTTGCAGCGCGTCGGATATTTTTCCGCCCTTTTGCCGCAGCTCCCATATCCGGCTGATAAACGAACGGAAATTCGGCCCGCCGCCCTGGTTTTTCATGCAGAGGATGTCGCTGATAACGTCCGCGTAGACCACATCCCTGTTGGTGCTGTAGTCCAGCACAATCAGGGGGAAGTCAAGCTGGTTGCAGAGGTCTATAATTTTTTCATCGAATTTCTTGACGATATGGCCGTAATAAAAAATAATCAACCCCGCCGATTCCAGCTTGCACAGGGTCTCTATCATGTGGTACTGCTTTTCCACATCATCCTTAATGTTATACAGGGCTGTAATGGCAAATTCTCCCTTTTTCAGGGAGGTAGCCAGGAGGTTTTCGGAATCATCCTTCTCCAGCTCTGTCAGCTCCAGAATGGTCGCGCCTGTAACAGGCCGCTGATATCCGCCTCTCCCCGCAATCAGCCTTGCACCCTGTAGGGATGGCAGCCAAAATATATCTCTTACAACATTAAGCATACGTCCCGCCCCACTTGTTTGTCGTCTGTCCAGAACCATCCTGAATCGTCCGGCGATTACCAAATTTTGGCATAAGCATTTCTTATATACAACATTATTATATCATTGCTTTCCATGATTTACAATCCTTTGACGCGGTGAAAATTACCAAAGATTCCTCTTTGTGAAAAAAAGAAATTTATATATTTTCATCGTTTTGGCTGGTTGACATAATTTATCCCACGGCAGGAAATCGGCGGCTTTTATGCCGTTTTCCCGCATTTCCGATTGACAACGGCCCCACCCTGCGCTAAAATGCTTTGAAGTTCAAAGTATTTTAGGGGCAATCACCAGCCTTGACCCATTCATTGGGTTTTGGGGAGGCTATATGACCAAGGAGCAGGAGAAGGGGCTGAACGATTTCTTCGTTCATGTGTTCAACAAAATCAACATTTGGGAAACCCAGGCTCTGCGGCGCGTTTGGGCCAGAAATCTCTCTGTCAAGGAGATCCATGTGCTGGAGGCGGTCAGCGAGCAGGCCCAGCGGGGGCAGAACACCATGTCCGCCGTGGCGGAGAGCCTTTCCATTCAGACAAGCACCCTGACCGCCGCTGTCCGCACTCTGGTACGCAAGGGCTACTTGACCCGGCAGCCGGGAGCCAGGGACAGGCGGCAGGTCTACATCGCCCTGACCCCCAAGGGGGGAGGCCGCGAACCAGGCCCACAGCCAGTTCCACGCCCAGATGATACACAGCGCCGCCGCCCAGTTCAGCGACCAGGAGTTGGAGCTTTTGACCCAAATGCTGGAACATCTCAGCCGCTTTTTCGAGGAAATGCTGGAGCTGGGCGAGAGCCAGGAGGACGCCTCCGAAAATCGCTAATCACCGGCAGGCTTCACGCCAACCGCCACACATTATACATATAGTACGAGTATAGTACGAGGAAGGGATTTAAATTTATGGCAATCCGTTTTTTGACCGATTCCACCGCTGACATCCTCCCGGAGGAGGCCGCTCAGCGGGACATAGACGTTGTGCCGCTGAAGGTGCTGTTTGGGGAGGAATCCTACCGGGACAATGTGGATATCGCCCACCAGGAGTTTTTTGAAAAGCTCGTGACCTCCAAGGTATTCCCCACCACCAGCCAGCCCTCCCCGGAGGATTTTCTGCCCTATTTCGAGAAGGCCCGCGACCAGGGGGACACCCTGATTTGTCTGCACATCTCCGCCGTACTCAGCGGCACCATGCAGAGCGCCCAGATCGCAAAGGAAATGTGCGGCTACGACAACATATACATCATTGATTCCATGGAGGCCATCATCGGCCTGCGGATGCTGGTAGACCCGGGAATTTATCTTCGGGATCACGGCAGCTCGGCGGAGGAGATCGTGGCCGAGCTGGAAAGCGCCAAGCACCGCGTCCGCCTGTTCGCTGTGCTGGACACCCTGGAATTTCTCCATAAGGGGGGCCGCCTGTCCACCGCCGTCACCGTGCTGGGTACCCTTTTGAAAATAAAGCCCCTCGTCACCCTAAAGGAGGGCCTTCTGTCCGTTATGGGGAAGGGCCGGGGTACCAAGGACTGCATTCGCCTGCTGCTGGAAATGGCGGGGGACGACCTGCACCAGGATCCCCGTCTGCCTGTGTACTACGGCTTCACCCGTGACCCCAGCCTGTGCCATCAGCTAAAGGAGGTCACGGACAAGAAATATAACCTGACCGGCGCCAGCATTTATTCCGTCGGCGCGGTCATCGGCGCCCATGTTGGCCCCAACGGGGCGGTTTTTGGGTTCATCGAGGCCCCGTGAAAAAACCTATCACCACAAAAAAGGAGGGGATGTCCCCCTCGGCACCCCATTATACTGACAGATAACAAGGATCGGTCGGTCATCACAAAAAATGTGACGACCGATCGGCATTTTTATTTGCTATTCAAATTGCCTCCCCACACGGCAAGCTCCGTAAGAATTGGAATCAGAGAACGAACGGAATCCGTGATTTCATACTCTACACGAATCGGCACCTCCATGTATTCTGTTCTTTTTACAAGACCGTCATCCTCAAGTTCTTTTAGAGACTTGGCAAGCATCGTATTGGAAATACTTCCCATTTTTCGTTTGATGTCATTGTATCTGGTCGCGCCGTCATTAGACAGGGAACATAAAATAGACATTTTCCACCTTCCGCCTATTGCATTCATTGCTTTCTGTAAAGGGCACCCTGCGGTACAAGGACAGATATGCTCATTCGCCATTGTGTTCTCTCCCCCTAAGTAAGTTTTTTAGTACCTACTCCGCAAAAACTGCGTAGTTGACACGGGTGTCTCTCATGACTATAATTATATTATAGCAGGTAGCATTTCAAGAGTAAAGTCCTTTTTTGGAGCAAATTAAAAAAAGAAACTATGCACCTATATCTCTTTGCGCTTCGTAGTATATCCCATGTAAAAAGGTTAAACCAATACCTTCGGCGTAAAGAGTTATAAAAGGCGGTGAAACAGTGACGGACAGCAGAAATAAAACGATTGCTAAAACCAGCATGATAGGCATTGCGGTGAATGTACTCCTCTCTATGCTGAAAATGATTGTGGGCACACTGAGTGGCTCTATAGCTATTATACTGGATGCTGTCAACAACCTGTCGGACGCAGCTTCCAGTGTGATTACCCTGGTCGGTGCCAAGCTTGCAGGCAAGGAGCCGGATAAAAAACACCCATTTGGCCACGGGAGGATTGAATATTTCAGTGCTTTGATTATAGCTCTGATTGTTTTATATGCCGGAGTGACCTCGCTCGAAGAATCGGTGAACAGTATCTTGCATCCTGAAATTCCGAGCTATACCACAATTTCATTGGTTATAATTGCGATTGCGGTTGTGGTGAAAATAGCACTTGGAAAATATTTTGTGGCCGCAGGGAAACGGGTAGATTCCAATTCTCTTGTTAATTCAGGGAAAGATGCCACACTGGACTCAGTGATTTCATTCAGTACATTAGTTGCAGCCGTTATTTTCCTCTGCACCAATATCTCTTTGGAGGCTTACCTCGGTGCAATTATTTCACTCATTATTATCAAATCAGGCTTCGATATGATGCGTGAAACGTTGTCGCGTCTGCTCGGAGAGCGAGTGGATGCGGATATGGCAAAAGCTATCGGAAAAACGATTATGGAGTTTCCAACGGTACACGGAGTTTACGATTTGGTGCTTCATGACTATGGTCCTGATTCGTATCAAGGCTCCGTCCATATTGAAGTGCCGGATACCTGCAGGGCAAATGAGCTTGACAATCTCATACGCTCCATTACGATTGCTGTATACGAAAAACACCATGTCCTTTTGACGGCTGTGGGAGTTTATTCCATCAACACTATTGATGAAGAAATAATTCGTATCCGAGAGGAAATCAGCAGTATGGCGCTGAGTCATGATTGCATTACACAGATGCATGGATTTTACCTGGACAGGGAACAAAAGACAATCCGCTTCGATTTGGTGGTCAGCTTTGATGCAAAGGATCGGCGTTCGGTTTTTGACGAAGTGCAGGCAGCCATACAGCGAAAATTCCCCGAATATCAAATCAACATGGCAATGGACACCGATTTTATTTCATCTTAATACAGGGAGGTGGACGATATTCATTCCCGTAAAACCAACGAATCACAGGAAGATTATTTAGAGAGCATTCTCCTGATCACGCAGAAAAAAGGATTTTGCCGCAGTGTGGATGTTGCGAACGAGCTTGAAGTGTCAAAAGCAAGTGTCAGCGTTGCCGTGTCTAAGCTCCAGAGCGGCGGCTATTTGTATATAGATGATGACCATATGCTTCATTTAACAGAGCTTGGCGAACACACAGCACGGAAGGTTTATAACAGGCACTCGACACTAAAAGAGATGCTTGAAAAAATAGGGGTTGCCCCTGAACTAGCGGAGCAGGAGGCCTGTCGGATGGAACACGTCATCAGTGACGATTCGATATCAAAGCTAAAATCAGCAATCCACAATAAAGTATGAAGGAGTAAAGAGCATGAATATTCAAGTCAGGTACTATTCCCGGGGCGGTAACACAAAGAAGCTGGCGGACGTAATTGCAAATGCGGCTGGCTGCAAAGCCGAGCCGATTCCCACGCCCGTAGATGGCAACGTAGATATTTTGTTTTTAGGTGCATCTGTATACTGGGGCGGGGTAAGCTCCGAAGTGAAGGACTATATCCCGACGCTGGACAAAGGCAAAATTGGCAAGGTCGCGGTGTTCTCCACCTCCGCCCTGGCGGAACGTGCGTTTCCGCAAATTCAGAAGAAGCTCCAAGACAAAGGCATCCCTGTAGAGAACAATAACTTTTATTGTCGTGGGGAGTTTACAGCACTTCACAAAGGCCGCCCGAATCAGG
>JAJQFY010000039.1 GCA_021200935.1 Oscillospiraceae bacterium | reverse complement strand
ATTATAATCAGAAAGGGAATCCACATGGAATTAGAACAGCTCAAACAGCAGATTGAGGACATCGACGGCCAGATGAGCCGCCTGTTCGCCCAGCGCATGGCCGTCAGCGGCCAAATCGCCAAGGCGCGGGCGGCCCAGGGCCTGCTGCCGGACGCGGCGGGCATGCGGGAGGCGCGGGCCAGCTTTCAGGCCCAGGCCGGACAGGAGCTGGAGGATTACGCCGGTGTGCTGTACAGTACCCTCCAGGACGTGAGCCAGAGCTATCAAACCGCCCTGGTACGGGGGGAAAGCCCCCTTTGCAGCCGCATTGCCAAGGGGCTCGCGGACACGCCGCCGCTGTTTCCGGAGAAGGCCACCGTGGCCTGCCAGGGGGTAGAGGGCGCTTTTGCCCAGATTGCCGTGCAGCGGCTGTTCCGGGAGCCGTCCATATCTTATGTAAACCGTTTTGAGGCGGTGTTCTCCGCCATTGCCAACGGCTTCTGCCGCTATGGGGTGCTGCCCCTGGAAAACAGCACCGCCGGGTCGGTGAACAAGATATACGACCTGATGATGGAATACAATTTCAGCATTGTCCGCTCGGTTCGCCTGAAGGTAGACCACAACCTGATGGCCCTGCCCGGCGCGAAGCTGGAGGATATCAAAGAGGTGGTGTCCCACGAGCAGGCGCTGGCCCAGTGCGCGGATTTTCTGAAATCCCACCCCAGCATCCGGGTGACGGTGTGCGAAAACACCGCCGTGGCCGCGAAGCTGGTGGCGGAGTCTGGCCGCCGGGATTTGGCGGCGCTGGCCTCCCACGACTGCGGGGTCCTGTACGGTCTCCAGCCCCTGGCAGAGGGGATTCAGGACAAGGGCAACAATTACACCCGCTTCATCTGCATCGGCAAGGAGCTGGAGATATTCCCCGGCGCCGACAGAACCAGTATTATGCTGACCATAAACCACAAGCCCGGCTCCCTGTACCGGGTCATGGCCCGCATCAACGCCCTGGGCATCAACATGACCAAGCTGGAAAGCCGGCCTCTCCCCGACCGGGATTTTGAGTTCATGTTCTATTTCGACCTGGACACCTCTGTCTACTCCCCCCGCTTCATCCAACTGATGGGCGATTTGGAGAGCTTGTGCGAGACCTTCCGATATTTGGGCAGCTACACGGAGATTGTGTGACGCCTCTGCACAGCAAAAGCCCGCAGACCGTATGGCCTGCGGGCCTTTGCTTTTGGCGCAGCGGGTGGGATTTGAACCCACGTGGGATTGCTCCCAAACTGATTTCGAGTCAGCCCCGTTATGACCACTTCGATACCGCTGCGTATATGCTTGCTCCGTGCCTACATACTATACCATCGAAACCGACAGATTGTCAACTGTGTATGCTTTACTTTTTGCCAGAAAAACAGTATAATGGGTACAATAAATTTATGACTGACAGGAAAGGCAGGCGCAGCTCATGCCCCATTATGACAGCAATTTTATCTCCCAGGTGATTATCCGGGCGGACTTTGTCTCCGGCTCGGTGCCTATGGTGAATCAGCCGGAGGAGAGCTTCCCCGGTCTGTTGGAGGACTTTCCTCAGCGCAACCGCATGAATCGGACAAAAACGGAGGTTCATGTACGCAAGACCCCTCAAGGCCCGGTAAAGGACACCCGCACCATCAACTATGTGGAAAACAACTTTTGGGCGGAGGGGAAAACCCAGCGCGTCGCCATGTCCAGCGAGTATGTGTTTTTGGAGGAGCGCCGCTACGAGGGCTACGGCGTTTTGCGGGACACCTTTTTGGACGTGCTGGACGCCATGGTCGAGCAATATTCCGGCCTTGCCATTCGGCGGCTGGGTATGCGTTATATCAACGAGATCAAGCTGCCCCAGGCAGACGCCGGTACGGGCCTGGGGGCGGATTTTTGGCAGAATTATGTAAACCCATGGCTCCTGGGCGGCCTGCGCTTTGCCGCCAATGATGGGGCGCTGGCCCGGCATATGTGTACCACGGAGCTGAATTACGGCACGGACCGGGCCACCATCCGCTACGGCATTTTCAACGGCGAGTACCCCAAGCCCAACCGCCGCCGGGAGTTTATCCTGGACGTGGACACCTACTGTCAGGCCAGCGTGGCCACGGACAACGTCTCCGCCAAGCTGGACGACTACCACGCGGCGGCCTGCTCTGTTTTCGAGGCCGCCATAACGGATAAGCTGAGGGACCGCATGGGCCGGAGCTAAGGCTTAGAACCTGGATTCCCAGACACAAATAAACGTATACTCATCTGCGTATCTCTGGGGCAGATGAGTATATTTTTATTGCCTTGCATAACAAAACGTGGCTGCTCCAAACGGAAAACAGCCACGTTTCGCAAGAAGAAAAGATGGGATGAAAAACGGAAGGTATCAAAAGTAATTAGTTGGCTTCGACCTCGCCGGAAGCCTCGCCGGAGGCGCCGCCGCCAGTGCCGTTCTCGGCCTCGAAGGCCTCCTGCACGGCGTCAACAATGGCCTGATAGTCGGCATTGTCAGCAGTCCAAACGCCCATATTGATGGAGCCGGTGATCTCCTCACCGTTGAAGGTGATCAGGAAGGTCTTGGTGGCCTCGTCGCCGCCGTCCTCTACGTCCTCGTAGGTAGCAATGCCGGTCACGCCGTCCACGGTGATCTCGAACTCGCCAGTGGAGGGAGCCATCTCGCCGGAGGAAGCCTCGCCAGAAGCCTCAGCCCCTACTTCGCCGGAAGCCTCGCCAGAAGCCTCAGCCCCTACTTCGCCGGAAGCCTCGCCGGAGGCGTCACCAGCGTCGGCCACATCGCCCTCAGCCTCGGCAACCTCTTCCGCAGTGGGTTCCTCAACCTCAGCCTCAGCCTCGGTCTCGGCGGTCTCTTCAGCAGTCTCTTCGACTGTTTCGGTCTCGGTCTCAGCCGTGTCGTCGGAGCTGCCGCAGGCAGCCAGGGCGAACACCATCACAAGAGCCAAAAGAAGCGCAAGAATCTTTTTCATTTTGTGTGTTCTCCTTAGATAATTGGTTTGGTTGGTCAATTTTTTCCATTTGTCTTTCCACATAGGAAGTATACCACTCCTTATGCCAAATGTAAAGAGAACCTTTTTGATTATAACAAATTTGTAATACTTTGGGCGGCTTTTGAAAAAATGGGAGCCGCGTATGCGGCTCCCACCCTGTTAAATATCGCTTTGTCTCGTTGGAGACCGACTGCATCAGTCGATGCCGCCGAAGCCCCCGGGAGGCTCCTCGCCCTCAGCCAGGTCGGCGGGACGCTCAGGAATCTCCTCGTCGCTGGCCTCCACTGCGGTCTCCGCCTCAGCGCTGGCCTCGGTCTCGACCTCGGCGGTCTCATCAGCAGACGCCTCGCCGGAAGCGGTGCTGTCAACGGTAATGCCCTCAGGCTCGGAGGAGCCGCCAACGTTGCCCATGCCGGAACTGGCAGCCACATTGGCCTCCACAGCGGTGCCGTACTCGCCCTCGGCGATAACCTCGTCAGAGGGGACGATGGTCAGGCTGCCGTCCTCGTTCTCGATGATCTCACCGTAAACGGTGCCGCCGTCGATGTTGAGGTAGGTGATCAGGCTCTCCTCAGCAACCGTCCAGACGCCGCCGTCGGTGACGGTGACATTGATGGCACTGTAGCCGTTATAGTAGATGTGGTTCTCCATCCGGCACAGCATGTAGTACTGGTCGATGGTGAACTGGGTGAACTGGATGTACACAGCCTCGGACTCATCCTCAGTGACCTGGAAGTCCGCGTCGATGAACACATACTCCACGCCGTCGGCAGCTTCCGCGAAGGCCACAGCCTCCTCGGAGTAGGCGATGCCGTGGAAGGTCTCGGTCAGGGCGATGTCGCCGGTCAGGGTCGCGCCCTCGCCGACAGTGACGTTCATCACGTCGCCAGCCTGGGCATAGTAGCCGGTGCCGTTATACAGGTTGCCAACGTAATCGCCGTTGGTGAAGGTAGCGTTCAGCTCCTCGTTGCTGTCGGTAGCGCCGGTCTCGTTGCCGGTCTGAGAGGGCATACCAGCATCCTCCACCAGGGAGGTGTTGAAGCCCATGGTGGTCATGTCGCCCATGCCCACGGTGGAATCGTCGTCGTCGATCATCTGAATCAGGATACCGGCGTTGGAGTTCACGACGGCCTCGTCAAAGACGATGTCGGCGTGGCCGGAGGAACGATACAGAACGGCGGCGGACTCGACATTCAGAGTAGTGCCGTCGGTGTAGCTGATGGCCACATCCTCAGAGGAGTGCGTCATAACGCCGATGACAGCGTTGATGGTGGTCACGTTGCCCTGGCCCTCAACAGTGCCAAGCTCCTCGCCCGTAGCAGCGACAACGTCGATGTTGCCGTTGGAGGAGGCATAGGTCGCGCTGCCCTCGCGGGCGATGGCGCCGAAGGTGACACCCTCGATGGTGGTGCCATAATAGTACTGATAGCAGGCGCCGATGACATAGGAGCCGTAGCCGGAGCCGTAAGCGTCCTCATCATAGCCGTACAGCTCCCAGCCGCTGTTCATGCCGCCCTCGGACTCGGAGAGGATCTCCAGGGTGGAGTCGATGAAGTACAGGTAGGGGTTGGTGCAGCCGTCGGTGGAGACAACGCCCCAGCCGCCGCTGGCCAGATAGGAGTTGACGGTCACGAAGGTGGCCTCGGTGTCAAGAATGTTCACGGTGCGGATGCCGCCCTGGATGCCCAGAACCCACGGGGGGGACAGCATCTTGCTGGTGGTAGCGCTGTTGACATAGCCGTCATAGGCTTCGGTCAGGGGGTTAGCGCCATAGGTGACAATGCTGGAATCCTCGATCCAGGCGACAGCGCCGTCATCGACGATAACAGCCGCACGGACAAAGCCGTCGGTGGTCAGATCCACGCCCTGCAGGGTGATGCGGCCACCGTCAGCCGCCACGAACGCCGCGCCGCAGCCGGTGAAGTCGCTGGCATGGACGCCCTCGGCGTCGTCCTCACCGTTGTAGAGCACCAGGGTGCCGGTGACGGTAACGTCAGACGCCGCGCCGCTGGAGTGTACCGCGGTGAACCCGGCGCCCTCGACCTCATTGGCCAGGGTGATCTCGGTCACGTCGTCGGTAGTCCAGTTGGACTCGCTGGTCAGTTCGCCGTCCACTACGTCATAGCCGACGTAGATGTAGCCCTGATCCTGGCTGCGGGTGTTGACCGCGTCCAGGGTGGCGTAGGACGACGCCGTCATGTCCTCGATGCTCTCAACGGTCAGCTCAGCGGCCTCATCAGCCACAGCCTCTTCCGATGCCAGCTCGCCGGACGCCTCGCCGCTCGCGAAGGCGCTCAGGCTCAAGACCATCATCAGCGCCACCACAAGAGCAAGAATGCGGGTTGCTTTCTTCATGTGTGAAAACCTCCAAAAAATTTTAATCCGCCCTTAGGCAAATCCAGTAGTATTATACATCCTCCCAAAGCATCTGTCAATTCAATGACAGCAAATATTCATAGTTTGTTCAAACTTATTTCCCGTGTTTTCCACATAAAGGGACTGCCCGGTCAGCCGATATCCGCCATGCCGCCGTCCACGGACAGGGCGTGGCCGGTGATGTGTCCGGCCTTGTCGGAGCAAAGCCAGAGAACGGCGTTTGTGATATCCTCCACCTGGCCGAATTTCCCCAAGGGGATGGGCGGGCCGTCGTCCCCCCCAGCCGCCGCGCCGCCGCTGGCCTCGGAGTTTTTCATCAGCTCCGTCCCCTTTGTGGGGCCGGGGCAAACGGCGTTCACCCGGATGCCCTGCCTGGCGTATTCCAGGGCCGCCGTCTGGGTGGTGGCAATCACCGCCGCCTTGCTGGGGCCGTAAGCGCCGAAGGCGGGCGCCATCCGCAGGCCGCCCACGGAGGCGGTGTTCACAATGGCCCCGCCGCCGGTTTTCAGCATGGCGGGTATCTCGTGCTTCAGGCACAGGAACACCCCCCTGGCGTTCACCGCCATGGTTCTGTCCCACAGCTCCACCGGGGTCTCTGTCAATACCGTGAAGGGAACCCGCACCCCGTCCGGCCCGATACCGGCGTTATTAAAGGCGCAGTCCATGCGGCCATAGACCGACAGGGTCTTTTCCACCAGTGCCTTGACCTGCTCCTCGTCCGACACGTCGCACTGGACAAACACAGCCTCGCCCCCGGCGTCCCGGATAGCCTGAGCCGTCGCCTCACCCCCAGCGGTGTTCCGGCCTGTGGCGACCACGACCTTAGCCCCCTCGGCCCCAAAGGCCAGGGCAGCCCCGCGGCCAATACCCGTGGCTCCGCCGGTGACAATAACCACTTTTCCCTTAAAATCTTCCATAAAAATCTACCCTTTCAGAATATATTTGTGATTTCTATGGCTATTATTGTAACACAACCGCCCCGCCCTTGCAAAATACACAAGGAAAATAAAGTTATATGATTTTTTATATACCCTTCTCCGCCGGTCTGTGGTACACTGTTGGGGAGGTGATACCATGGACATTCTGCAACTGCAATATTTTCAGACCATCGCCCGGCTGGAGAACATCTCCAAGGCGTCAGAAATTCTTTATGTGGCCCAGCCCAATCTGTCTACCAGCCTGAAACGGCTGGAGGAGGAGCTGGGGGTCTCCCTGTTCGACCGGCGGAAGGGAAAAATCAAGCTCACCCCCACGGGGCGGCTGTTTTTGGGCTACGTGGACGGCATCCTGGGCCAGCTCGACCAGGCTGTTACCACCCTGCGGGAGGCGGAGCGCCAGGCGGACGAGCAGGTGCGGGTAGCCAGCGTGATTGTAGACCTGATGGGAAACCTGCTGGACGAGTTTCTCTCCCAGCACCCCGGCGTGTGCTTCCGCCAGCTCCACTGCCGGAACGACGAGGTGGTGGAGCGGGTGCTGAACGGCAGCGCGGATTTCGGCTTCATCTTCGGCGCCCCGCCCCTTCAGGGGCTGGAATATATCGAGTTTGACCGCTGTGAGCGGATCGTCCAGCTATCCAGGCGTCACCCCCTGGCGGAAAAGGGGCTGGTATCTCTCCGGGAGCTGGACGGTCAGCCCCTGATATGCAACCTCTCCCGCGACGACGGGGAGCTGATTGACGACCTGACCCACGCGGGCCGTCTCCGGCCCAACCAGCGCTTTTTCTGCGACGACAACCGGGTGGAGGTCAGCATGGCCCTCCAGGGGGGCGGCCTGTCCATTGCCCCGGTGTCCAATTATTTGAAGCTGCTGCACCGGGAGCCGGAGCTGGAGCTTGCCTGCCTCCGCATCCGGGAGGAACTGCCCCCGGCCCGTCTGGGCCTGATACGCCGGGACGGGGTGCGGCTCAGTCAGGCGGCCCTGCAATTTTACGAGATCGTCGCCCGGTTTTTTCTGCGGGAGCGGGAGCTTGCCGCGGCCTATGTGTCCACCCTGCCCCCAGGCAATAGCCCTTATGGTATATGGATTATTATATACCCCTTTGCGAAGGGCGTATTTCCATTGGGCGGGAAAATGTGTTATCATTCTGACAGAAAATCATAAAGGGAGATAATTTCCATGCTGAAAAACGATTTATATCCTCATGTATTCCAGCCTCTGAAAATACGGGGCGTGACCCTGAAAAACCGCTTGGAATACGCCCCCACGGTAGTGCTGAAATGCTCTCCGGAGGGGGAAGTGACCCAGGAAATGCTGGACTATGTGGCCTGGCAGGCGGGCACCGGGGTCTCCTACCTGACCATCGGCAACACCCCGGTGGTACACAGCAATTCCAGTGCCTGGACGTGTGAGCTGAACGTCACCGCCGACCGCTGTATTCACGGCATGGAGCAGCTTGTCCGCACGGCGCGGGAGCATGGGGCGGAGCTGTCCATCGAGCTGGCCCACGCGGGGCGCGGCTCCGGCGGCGACCCGAACGTTCCGGCCCTGGCCCCCTCGGACGTTCCCCTGAACGGCGGGCCGCTGGGGTATATTAAGCCCATGAACCGGGTGGACATGGACTACATCCGGGAGCAGTATGTCCAGTGCGCCGTTCGGTGTCAAAAGGCGGGGCTTCGCATTTTAATGCTCCACTGCGCCCACAACAATCTTCTGGCCCAGTTCCTCTCCCCCGCCTCCAACCACAGGACGGACGAATACGGCGGGAGCCTGGAAAACCGTATGCGCTTCCCCCTGGAGGTGCTGGCGGCGGTGCGGGCCGCCGTGCCGGACATGGTTATCGAGTGCCGGGTCTCCGCCCAGGAGGACACCCCGGACGGCTTACAGCTTGAGGAATCCCTGCAATTCATGGAGCGCGCCCAGCGGTATGTGGACATCATCCACGTCTCGCGGGGGAACATCTTTTTCAATTACGGCTCCACCTACACCATCCCCACCTATTTCAAGGGGCGGCGGCTGAATGTGGCCTTCGCGGCGGAGGCGAAAAAGCGGCTGAGCATCCCCGTGGCGGTGGTGGGAAACATCACCAGTCTCCAGGAGGCGGAGGATATTATCGCCGCCGGGCAGGCGGACATTGTGGTCATGGCGAAGGCGTACATGGCGGACGGAGATCTAATACACAAAAGCCTGCGGGGGCAGGCTGATCAGGTGCGCCCCTGCACCCGCTGCGACTGGTGCGGCAACGCCAACAACTACGGCACCAGTATGCGCTGCGCCATCAATCCCCTGCTGGGAAAGCGGTTAGACCTGACCGCCCTGGCCGGGTCGAAGAAAAAGGTCATGGTCATCGGCGGCGGCGCGGCTGGCATGATGGCGGCCCAGACCTGCGCCCAGATGGGCCACGACGTCACGCTGTACGAAAAATCGGACAAGCTGGGCGGTCTGTTAAATATCGCGGCGGCGGCACCCTTTAAGGAGTATATGCGCCTCTATCTCCAATGGGACATCCGCCAGACGGAGCGGTGCGGGGCCAGGATACTATATAATACTCCCGTCACCCCGGAATTGGTGGAGGCGGAGAACCCGGACGCGGTCATCGTCACCACCGGCTCCCGGTTCGTCCATCCCCCGCTGCCCGGCATCGACGGGCCAAAGGTAGTCTCCGTGGCGGACTGCGAGCTGCACACAAAGCCGGTGGGCCAGAAGGTCGTGGTCTGCGGCGGGGGCATCGTAGGGTTGGAATGTGCCGTCATGCTGGCCATGGAGGGCAAGGATGTGACCGTTCTGGGTCGTCCGCCGGTGGAAAACTGGGCGGCGGAAATGCCGGTATTCAATCACATTGAGATAAACTATCAGCTTGATAAGTATAGCGTGAAGCGCGTGGGCGGGGAGACCATCGTCTCCTTCGACGACAACGGCGTACACACCGCCAGCGGGCAGGTCTATCCGGGAGACAGCTATGTGATCGCCCTGGGCGTCACGCCGAACAGGGCCTTGGCCGACGCCCTGCTGGCTCAGTACCCGGAGGATGTCTATGTGGTGGGCGACTGCGCCAAGGGCGGCGGCACCCTGGGGGACGCCAACAACGACGCTTTCGCCGCCGCCATCTCTATCCGATAAGGAGGAAGCTATGGGAAACAGACTGGAAAACAAGACCGTCCTGATCCCCGGGGCCAGCTCCGGCATCGGGGCCGCTGCCGCCAGGTGCTTCGCCTGCGAGGGGGTCAAGCTGATTCTGACCGCCCGGCGGCGGGAGCCGCTGGAGGCGCTGGCGGCGGAGCTGGAGGCCGCTGGGGGCGTATGTCTCCCCGTACCGGGGGACGTGACAAGCCAGGCCGACTGCGACAACGTGTTCCGCCGCGCCCTGGAGCTCTTTGGCCGCCTCGACGTGCTGGTCAACAACGCCGGGGACGGGGATCAGCACATGACCACCGCCAAATGCACCGACGAGATGTGGCAGCGCATGATAGAGCTGAACCAGACCGCCGTGCTGCGCTTCTGCCGGGCCGCCCTGCCCATTATGGAATCCCAGGGCAGCGGCGTTATTGTGAATCTCTCCGCTATCGCGGGGGTATACGGCAACGCCGGGGTCAGCTATTCCGCGGCCAAGGCCGCTGTGATCGCCATGACGAAAAACATTGCCCTGCAATACGCGGGCCGGTGCATACGCTGCAACGCCCTCTGTCCGGGACCCACCCTGGTGCCGCGCATGGACGGGCGGGAGGACGCCCTGTATGACAAGGAATTTCTCGCCACCACAGAGCGTCACATGGACATGGCCATCCCCTTTGCAGCGGCAGAGGATCAGGCAAACATCCTCCTCTTCCTCGCCAGCGACGAGTCCCGCGCCATTACCGGCCAGGCCATTGTCTCCGACGGGGGAATGTGCCTGTAAGAATCATCCGGGCGCCTGGATGCCGCAAATCAGCGTCGGCGGATACGGCGTCAGGATGACATGCCGCCTGTTATATCAGGGGATAGCAGCCGTACATTCCAGCAAAATACCAGATCAATCTCCGTGTCAGAACAGCCCAGACTTTTTCAGCCTGGGCTGTTGAACATTTTTACTGTTCCGCCAGGGCCTCAACGGAAATAATGGTGCTGCCTTCATCGAAAACGACCACCAGCATATCTCCAACCGCAGCCTCCGCGCCGTTCAGCGCGTCAATACTGATGGCAAGAACGTTCTCATTTTCTGCCGCCGACATATCGCCGTCGGGTTCCTGGGAGGCAGGCTCGCCGCCCGGCAGTTCACCGCTTGGCTCATTGGACGGCGTCACACCTCCCGGCTCATTGCTGGGTTCTCCAGACGGAAGCGCACCGCCCGGCTCACCAGACGGCAGCTCATCGCCCGGTTCGCCGCTTGGTTCTTCGGACGGCGTCTCATTGCTGACCTCCTCAATTTCCAGCAGTATTTCATCTTCGCTGACCAGAATTACACGTCCAACGACTGTTTTCTGAGCGCTCTCGCCCGCAGGCTCCGGGCTTGCCGCCAACACGCCAGTCGCCATGACAGACATCATCATAATGACTGCACACAAGGCAGCGATTCCATGCTTCAAGTGCTTCATAGCTTATTACCTCACATACTTTAGATTTGCAGACAATTTTAGGCGTGTCCGCCTTCTTGCCTTGCACCATGAATTATACGCAGCCCCTTTCAAAAACACCTGAAAGAACGGAAGAAATTTTTTCAGAATTTTTTCAGAATTTTTTCAGAAGCCCGTGTATACTTAATGTATACTTAATTTTCATGCAGTATACATTGTGTTATTGGCAGTAATATATAATGCTTATTGGCTGTGAAGCGGATGTAATGATACAAGAACCCACGCGGAGGAGACGGAGCGGGCATGAATATTTTGATCGTAGGGGATGAATCCATGCTGGCGCAGGTACTGGAGCAGATCCTGCAAAGCGAGGGGCATTTCACCGATGTGGTGGAGGACGGCGCCACAGCGCTGATCTATGCAGACGATTTTTCCTATGACCTGGTAATTCTGGACGTAATGCTGCCGCTGCTGGACGGCTTTGGCGTGGCTCGCGCCATGCGGGAGCATGGGAATAACACGCCGATACTGATGCTGACGGCACGCACCTCCGTCCAGGACACAGTGACGGGGCTGAACGCAGGGGCAGACGATTATATGACCAAGCCCTTTGAAGCGGAGGAGCTACTGGCCCGCGTGAACGCGCTGACAAGGCGTTCCGGCGAAATCGTTATGAAAACGCTGTCCTTTGCGGATGTGACACTGGAGCTTAACTCCGCGCTGCTGCGCTGCGGTCATGGCGCGGTGCAGCTCAGTCACAAGGAGCTGGGCGTTGCGAAAATGTTTCTGGCAAACCCAACCATGACCCTCACAAAGGATATGCTGATTTCCAATGTTTGGGGCGGCAACGCAAACGTTACGGACAACAACGTGGAGTCCTACATCTCTTTTTTACGCAAAAAGCTGAAATATCTGAAGTCCCGCGTCATCATCAAAAACATACCAAAGCTGGGTTATCGGCTGGAGGTGAGCGAATGCTGCAAAGATACAAATGGCGATTTATTTTGCTGAACATGTGTATCGTTGGCGTTATGCTGATGCTGGTCTTTATCTTTATTTCTGTTTATATGTACCACAACTACTATGATATGCTGGAGAGCACCATGACCGAAATCGTCAAGCCCATGAGCCGAACGTCCGCCAGCGCAGAGGAACCAGCCGACACAGAGACGCCGACCGGGGACAACGGGGAAGCGTCCGATACGGCATCTGATTCCAGCGCATCCAGCGGTAGGAGAGCGCAGGCAACAACGAGCAGTCTTGCCCCGGAGGAACGGAAAGGCATAAACACGATCTTTTATGACAAGGAGAGCGGCAAAATCACCGTCCTGTCCCGGACTCCCATATTCAGCAGCGATATGATTGCCCAGGCTGTTCCGGAAATCACGGCGCAGGACGACTCCTTTGGAACGCTGCGCGCTTACGGGATGATCTATTATTATTCCGGCGGCAATGGCGACAGCTACAAGATTGCTGTCACGCGGATCGGGTACATTTGGGAGGAAATGGTTCAGTTTATATTTTTGCTGACAGGGACTTATATATTTGTGATGGTGCTGTTCTATTTTATCAGCCGACGGTTTGCAGAATTTGCCGCGCAGCCCATGGAGGAGTCCATTGCCAGGGAAAAACGATTTATTGCCGATGTCTCCCACGACCTGAAAACCCCGCTTACCGTTATCATGGCAAACATCAGCGTTCTGCAAAGGAATCCCGCCGCCTCGGCAGATGATCAAATGAAGTGGATCGAAAGCACCCAGCAGGCCGCACGGAATATGCGGACAATGGTCAATGAGCTTCTGACTTTATCCAGCGTTGAATCAGCAAATACAGTGATCCACCTGACCGCGGTGGACTTTTCCAGCGCGGTTGAATGTTCCGCACTGCAAATGGAGTCCGTTGCCTATGACCGGGGAATTGTGCTGGAAACCCATATCCAGGAGGGCCTGTGGATTCGGGCAGATCAGGAGTATCTGCAGCGTGTGATAAACAGTCTGATTGAAAACGCGCTGAAATATGAGCCGGACGGCGGAAGCCTGTCCGTATGTCTCACGGCTGAAAAAGGGCAGGCCGTTTTCGCGGTTTCCAATCCTCACAGCGTCATTTCCCAAGAGGATCTGCCCCACATTTTTGAGCGATTTTACCGGGCGAATAAGACCAGAACGGAAGACGGCCATGGACTTGGACTGGCCATTGCAAAAAGCATGACAGAGGCGATGGGCGGCACGCTCTCAGCACGGAGCAGCACAGATGCAGGCACCTGCTTCACCCTGCGCCTAAGACACCTGTAATCATGCCAGGCCAAGCTGCGAGGAAACTCCCGGAATAAAGAAATGGATAACCGTCAGCCCTTTTTAATGCTGAATGGGAGCATCGAAGCCCTCTTTTGGGGTGCATTGAGGCTGTGTCGAAACTCTTGTTTTGACACAGCCTCTCAATTTTACACCTTCATCAGGTACTTATACAGCGGGGCAAGCTGGCAGAAGGCTTCGGTCAGCTCGTCCAGAAGTTCCGGGCCGGGCGGGTCGGGGTCG
>JAJQFY010000215.1 GCA_021200935.1 Oscillospiraceae bacterium | reverse complement strand
AGGATGAGCTGATCACCCACATGATTGGCCGCCCCCTGGAAAAGCAGTATCCCGAAAAGACGGGCCGCCAGCAGGGCGATGTTCTCATGGAAGTGGAGCATCTGACCGGCGAGGCCTTTGAGGACGTATCCTTCCAGCTCCGGGCCGGAGAGGTTTTGGGCTTCTTTGGGCTTGTGGGCGCGGGGCGCAGCGAGATCATGCGTACCACCTTCGGCGTGGACAAAACCCTGGGCGGCTGCGTGAAGGTGGATGGCAAGACCCTGAAGAAAAACAGCATCCCCGCCGCCATCGAGGCCGGTATCGGCTTCTGCACCGAGGACAGAAAAAAAGAGGGCCTGGCCCTGGGCCTGACCATTCTCCTGAACTCCACCTCCGCCAAGCTCAATCAGCTCGCCCGCCTTGGCGTTATCAACCGGCAGCGCCAGTTGGAGGACGCGGACAGATATGTGAAGGCCATGCGTACCAAGACCCCGTCCCTGACCCAGCAGGTGGGGAACCTTTCCGGCGGCAACCAGCAGAAGGTGGTGCTGGCCAAGTGGCTGACCCTGACGCCGAAAATCCTCATTGTGGACGAACCCACCCGGGGCATCGACGTGGGTTCCAAGGCGGAAATTTACGAGATCATCAACGAGCTGGCCCAGGATGGCATGGGAATCATCATGGTTTCTTCAGAAATAGAGGAAATTCTGGGCGTGTGCGACTCCGTCGTCACCATCTATGAGGGACACAAGACCGCTCAGCTCCCCATCGATGAAAATCTCACCAGCGAGACCGTTCTGGCCTGCTCCATCGGCAAGACGGACGTGTTGGAAAAGCTGAACAAAGGGGGTGCCGCCGAATGACCGAGACCACTGAATCCAAGGGCAAAGCCCTGGTGAAGAAATTTTTCAGCATGAATGGCGCGGCTGTGTTTGTGGCCATGATTGTGGTCGCCATCGTCTTTGAGATTGTTCTCCAGATAACCCACGCCGGGAGCAGCTCCGGCCTGCTGTTCATTACGCCCTCGAACCTGATGATGATTCTGCGCCAGCAGGTGTACATCGGCATTATCGCCTTCGGCATGACCCTGGTCATGCTCACCGGGAACATCGACCTGTCCGTGGGCTATATGCTCACCTTCCTCTGCTCTGTCACGGCGAAGGTCATGATGAGTACCAACAATACCTTCCTTACGGTGCTGGCCGTGCTGGCCGTGGGCCTTCTGTGCGGCCTGTTCAACGGTGTTCTGGTCAGCTATGTGCGCCTGAACTCCTTCATCACCACCCTGGGCGCCAGCTCTATCTACAGCGCGTTTGCCCTGCTCGTGTCCTCTGGCACGGTGCTGGTCATCGACTCGAACTGCGCCCCCTCCTTCCGGGCGCTGGGAACCGCTTCCATCGGGCCAATACACATTCTAATGGTCTGGTTTGTGGCCGTGGCTGTGGTGCTGGGGCTTCTGCTTTCCAAAACCGTATATGGGCAGCAGCTCTATATGATTGGCGCAAACCCGGTGGCGGCCCGGTTTTCCGGCATCCGCTTCAAAAGAAACACCACCATCGCCTATGTGATCCTGGGCCTGTGCGTGGCCCTGGCTGCGGTTATCATGATGGCAAACTCCCTCAGCTCCAACCCTCAGTCCGCCTCCGGGGCGGAGATGGAGGTCATCCTCTGCGTGGTGCTGGGCGGCTGCGCCGTCAGCGGCGGCAAGGGTTCCGTTTGGGGTACCATTATCGGCGTCCTGTTTTATGGCATCCTGTCCGCCGGATTCACCAGCCTGCATATGTCCCAGTATTTGCAGTGGGTGGTCATGGGAGCGATTATGCTCTTTGCGCTGTCGCTTGACGTACTCCAGTCGAAGGGGGTCAAACTGTGGAAAAGAAAGTAAAGGAAAAATCCGCCGGGGAGCAGAAGCGCCTTGCGCGCCTGCTCAAGGATAATAACTCTATCCTTATCCTGGTCGTCATGCTGTTTGTGGCCTTTGTTTTTGTGGATGGCTACCGCAACAGCTTCTATAATGTCATCAAATACACCGCCATGTACGGCCCGGTGTGCCTGGGCCTGGCGCTTGTTATGATAACCGGCAACATCGACCTGTCCGCCGGATTCCAGGCGGGCCTGTCCGGCGTGACGCTGGTCATTGCCTTCAACGCTGTCTATGCTGTCAGCGGAAATGGTGTGCTGTCCCTGATTGTGGGTCTCATTGTGGCCATCCTGACTGGCGCTCTATGCGGCGTGATCAACGGCTTTTTCGTGGCCAAGGTGGGGATTCCCGCCCTGATTGCTACCATTGCCTCCAACTACGCCTTCCAGGGCTTTGTATACTATTTTGCCAAAAGCTCCTTCGCCCCGGAGGACGCGAACATCGTGAAGCTCTTTGCCCAGACGAAGATATTCGGCCTGCGCTGGTTTACTCCCGCAGTCATTGTGTTTGTGATCGTCGTCGCGCTGGTGTTTTTCTGGATGTATAAGACCCGCTTTGGCAACCGCCTTCATGTGGTGGGGGATAACCCGGAGGCGGCGGCCTATGCCGGCATCAACGTGCAAGGCACTGTGTGGGTGGCCTATGTTCTGTGCGGCGTTCTCTCCGCCCTGACCGGTTTCGTCATGGTCTCCCAGGCGGGGTACGCCATTTACACCCAGGGCAGCAGCCTCTCCACCCTGACCATCTCCTGCTGTGTTATCGGCGGCATCAAGATGACCGGCGGCAAGGGTACCGCCGTCCATGTGCTGATCGGCGTACTGATCATGCGCGTCATCTCCCAGATGATGACCTCTCTGTTCCTGCCCCAGTATTGGGTCAACCTCATCACCGGCGCGCTGCTGATTGTGGTGCTTGTCATCGACCGCTTCACCAGCGGCAAGAGCGTGGATGAGCTGTAAGCAACTCGTTGATAGCCGCGCCCGGCGCGGATGTCATAAAAACAATTGAAAGGATGAAATTGTAAAATGAAGAAACTTCTTGCCCTGCTCCTGGCTCTGGTCATGGTGCTGTCCCTGGCGGCCTGCTCCAGCAGCTCCGACACCGCCGCTGACACCACCGACGACACTGCCGAGGAGGCTTCCACCTCCGAGCAGTCCGGCGCCGCCGCTGCGGAGGGCGCCCAGGCTGGCTGCAACATCGACTACTCCGATGTTGACCTGTCCGGGTACACCATTGGCTACGTGACCATCAACTCCTCCGCCCCCTGGGGTGGTCGTGTGGGTACTGAGCTTGCCCGCATTGCCGAGGAGTGCGGCGCGACGGTGAAGAGCCTGGACGCGCAGACCGTTGCGGACGACGTGACCAACTATTGTATGCAGATGATTGACGCCGGCGTGGACGCCCTGGCTGTGTTCGGCGGCGACCCCACCGCCATGGTGGACGTGGCTATCGCCTGCTCTGAGGCCGGGATCCCTCTGTTCCTCTGCGCCCTGGATGTGGCCGAGGAAGGCCGTGAGTACGCCACCGCCTGCATTGGCCCCGACCAGGAGGAGATGTGCTACCAGATCGGCCAGTACGCCATCGAGCAGAACGGCGCGGACGCGGGCCTGGACGTTGTCCAGATCTCCGGCGTACCCTTCCTGATGGACTATCAGGTGCGTGAGGCCGGATTTGCCCGCGCCATGGAGGAGACCAACTATAACCTCTATGAGCCGGATTACGCCATGTCCTCCCGTACCGACGCCAAGACCTTCATGGAGCAGCACATCACCGCCGACGGCGATGAGATCGACATCGTCATGGGCTACGACGATGACCTGACCATGGGCGCTGTGGCCGCCATTGAAGAGGCCGGTCTGGGCGACCAGATCAAGGTCTACTCCCTGACGGGCCAGAACGACGCCATCCAGGCTGTGGCTGACGGCCAGATGGAGCTGACGGTTATGAACCGGGCCGACGACATTGCCGCCGAGACCTGCGTGGCCATGGCCGAGTATCTGAATGAGGGTTCCACCGAGTATTATCACTACACCCCGCTGACCTACATCACCGCCGACAATGTGGCTGACTACATCGGCCAGGGCGAGTTCTAATCCTATCTATCCCAAAATCAGGCCGGGCCGCTTGCGCGGCCTGGCTTTTTTCATTGACAAAACCGGGCGCGGAGGGTATAGTTTGGGTATGAATGTATATGATTTTGACAAGACCATCTATCCTGTGGACAGCACCCTGGAGTTTTACCGCTGGTGTTTAAAGCGCTATCCCCGGTGCCGCCGCACCCTTTTGTGGTCGGCCTGGGCAGGGATCAGCATGGGCCTGCGCCTGCGGAGCCGGACAAAGGGGAAGCGGGATCTGTTCCGCTTTCTGCCCTATGTGCCGCCGGAGGCCCCGGATATCTTCTGGCAGGAGCATCTGAAAAATATAAACCCCTGGTACCTGGCCCAGCGGCGGGCGGACGATCTGGTCATCTCCGCCAGCCCGGAGTTTCTCCTCCGCCCTGTGGCGGAGGCCCTGGGCTTTGCCCTGATTGCCTCCCCGGTGGAGCAGGCCACGGGCCGCTACCTGGGGGAAAACTGCAACGGGGCGGAGAAGGTGCGCCGCTACCGGGAGGTGTATGGCGATACGCCCATAGAGGGCTTCTGGTCGGATTCAAGAGGGGACAGCCCTATGGCGGCCATCGCGGAGCGGGCCTATCTGGTGAAGGGCCAGGAGCTGCGGCCCTGGTAAAGGGTTGTGAATAATGCTCACAATTTTTGCTGAAATTTCGCTGAAATTTGGGTATGCGCCTCTTGCCAAGAGGCGTTTCGTCGTGTAAAATTATTTTGTGCTAAAAGAAAAATTTTAATGCTGAAGCGAGCGGGGAGGGTATGAAGCCATGCGGCTTTTGGAAGAGCGTATCCTGGCGGACGGAAAGGTTCGTCCCGGCGGCGTTTTGAAGGTGGACGGCTTTTTGAACCACCAGATGGACATGGATCTGTTTCAGGTGCTGGCAGACCAGTGGCACCAGGCGTTTCAAAACGACGGCGTGAACAAGATCCTGACCATCGAGGCCTCCGGCATCGGCCTTGCCTGCTTCGCGGGCGTGGCCTTTCACTGCCCCGTCCTGTTTGCCAAAAAGACCAAAACCAAAAATATCGACGGCAGCGTCTACACCACCCGGGTGGAGAGCTTCACCCACGGGAACATCTATGACGTAATCGTTTCCAAGGAGTACCTCCGGCCTGAGGACCGGGTGCTGCTGATCGACGATTTTCTTGCCAACGGCGCGGCCCTGGACGGCCTGTGCGACCTGGTTCGCCAGGCGGGCGCCACCCTGGTGGGGGCGGGCATCGCAGTGGAAAAGTGCTTTCAGCCTGGGGGCGAGCGGCTCCGCGCCCAGGGACTGCGTATCGAATCGCTGGCCCGCGTTCGTTCCATGACGGACGGGGGGGCATTACCTTTGAGCCGTAATATTACCTTGTGACCCAGCAAATTTATTATATTTTTAGGAGGAAAACCATGAAAAAGATTCTTGCGCTGCTTCTGGCCCTGTGCATGGTGTTCTCTCTGGCTGCCTGCTCTTCCAGCTCGGACAGCACGGACGAGACCGAGGAGACTACCACCGCCGCAGAGACGGAAACCGAGACCGAGACCGAGACCGAAGCGGAAGCCGACGAGGCCGAGGCGGAGACCGAGGAAGAGACTGCCGCCGACACGGAGCTGCTGGTGGGTATGGTCTGCGTGGAGGACGAAAACTCCGGCTATGACTACGCGCACATCTCCGGCCTGCTGGAGGCTGCCGCGTCCCTGGGCATCTCCGAGGACAACATCATCTTCAAGTACAACATTCCTGAGGACGAGCAGTGCTATGACGCCTGCGCCGACCTGGCCGAGCAGGGCTGCGACATCGTCTTCACCGACTCCTACGGCCACCAGAGCTACGCCATGCAGGCCGCTGAGGAGTACCCCGACGTGATTTTCGCGTCCATGACCGGCGACATGGCCGCCACCTCCGGCCTGGACAACTACAAAAACGCCTTCAACTACACCTTCCAGTCCCGCTACGTCTCCGGCGTTGTGGCCGGCATGAAGCTGGCGGAGCTGATTGAAAACGGCGAGCTGACCGACGCCAACTATGACGAGGACGGCAATGTGAAGATCGGCTATGTGGGCGCCTATCCCTACGCGGAGGTGGTCTCCGGCTACACCGCCTTCTTCCTGGGCCTGCAGTCCATCGTGGAGAACGTGGCCATGGACGTTCGGTTCACCAACTCCTGGTATTCTCCCACCGCTGAGGCCGCCGCCGCGGAGGCCCTGATTGCCGACGGCTGCATCATCATCAGCCAGCACGCCGACTCCACCGGCGCCCCCAGCGCGGTGCAGGCTGCCTATGAGGGCGGCACCACCGTCTACTGCGTGGGCTACAACATCTCCATGCTGGAGGTGGCTCCCGACGTGGCCCTGACCTCCGCCGCCAACGACTGGAGCGTGTATTACACCTACGCCCTGGATTGTATGCTGAACGGCGAGGAGGTCGCTACCGACTGGGCCGAGGGCTATAACGAGGGTGCTGTCCACATCACCGAGCTGGGCGACGCCTGCGCCGAGGGTACCGCCGAGAAGGTGGCCGAGGTGGAGGCCGCTCTGGCGGACGAGTCCCTCCAGGTGTTCGACTGCTCCACCTTCACCGTGAACGGGGAGACCGTCACCTCCTATCTGGCCCTTGACAGCGACGGCGACTTTGTCGGCGACTACGGCGAGGCCATCGAGGACGGCGTGTTCTACGAGTCCGTTCTCCGCTCCGCTCCTTACTTCGCCCTGACTATCGACGGCATCACCCAGATTATCGAGGGGTAATCCCAACCACTGCAAAACAGCAAATCCCCGCCGGGCTTCCGGCGGGGATTTTTGCGTCTTGGTGGAGACAGATTATAGAATCTCCTCATAGTTTCGCATACCGTACAGGACGCGGATGATTTGAATCTCCCGGAGCCTGTCGTCCGGGCGATAGAAAATGAGGTAGCTTTTGACAGGCAGCTTTCTAAGTGAAGCGTCCTTTATCAGGGTGCTTTTGACCTGGGGCCACATATAGGGGTTGGAGCAGGTCTGGCGGATGGCTTCCCGAAACGCCTGGTTCAGCTCCCTGGCTGCTGTGGGATTGCCCAGATGTTTGGAGATATATTTGTTGATCGACTCTATATCGGCTTTGGCCGCGCCGGAAATTTTAAAGCTGTAATCATGTTCCATATTTCAGATCCATTTCATCCAAAAAAGTGAATCCGTCTGTCAGCGGCTCGCCTGCGCCAATGCGATCCAGGGCCTCGTTGACAAGGGCGGCGGCCTGGGCCTCGGCCATGGTGCGCTCGTAGAGGTCTATGCTCATCATCACCATCTCGCCGTAGCCGTTTTTGGTGACGACAATGGGAACCTGGCTCTCCTTGCAGGTCTGGGATATCTGGGCGGTGTTTTTCAGCTCGTTGATGGGGATGACCTTGGGCAGTGACTGTATCATAATAAACGCCTCCATAAGTTTTATGGTCTTATTATACCATAATATGCCCGGAAAATGCAATCCCCCACAGCGGATTTTTCGCTGTGGGGGAAGGTGTTTTTGCGGGATATGCTTATACGTCTCCTGAAAGGCCGTCCGCCAGGCCCAGCAGGACAATGCCCAGGATGGCGATAATAATCATTAGATAGTGCTTCCAGCTCAGCTTCTCCTTCAAAAACAGGCGGCTCCAGAGAACGGAGGCCATGCAGTAGGCGGAGATGATGGGCGCGGAAAGGGCCACGTGTTCGCTGTCGGCCAGGGCGTAGATGTAGGCAAGCTGTCCGGCGGTCTCGAAGCAGGCGCCGGTGTACTTGGGCCACTCCTGATGGAAGGTGAACTTCTGCCTTTTGCACAGCAGAATCACAAAGCACACGCACCCGGCGGCCAGGAAGGTCAGCTCATAGGCCACGTTGGCGCTGTCCTCGTCCAGGGTTTGCAGCACCAGGCTGTCCGCGAAGGTACCGGCGGCGTCCAGCACGCAGTAGAGGACGGGGAGCAGCAGGGCCACCATGGAGCGGGCGTATTTGTAGTTGGAAAGGCTCTGCCGGGCGGCGCGGGCGGTCTCGTCCTCGTGGAGATCCACCACCCCCAGGCCGATGACCCCGGCGCAGACCAGAAGCATGGCCCCAAGCTGCAGGCCGGTGATGGAGCCAAGGCCCGCCGTTATCAGGGTGGCCAGGGCCACCAGCGCCCCGGAGGCGTTGCAGATGGGGGAGGAAATGGAAAGCTCTATGTACCGCAGTCCCACATAGCCGATGGCCATGGAGAGAATATACAGCAGCGACACAGGCAGGTAGACCCACAGAATGTGGAAATTAATCTCTACCCCCTGGACAGCGACCTCCACCAGGGCGTGCAGGCCCATGATAAGGCCCACGGCTGTTACCATTTTCAGATGACTTGTTTTGTCGTCCGGGTCTCGGCATCCCAATTTTGAGAACAGATCCGAGCCGCTCCAGCAGAGCAGCGCCAGCACTGAAAGCCAAAACCAATTCATTTTTTTCTCTCCTTCTCAGCGGGGTAGCTGAATCAGCCCCCGCTCATGTAATTTTTGTACGCTCATCAAAATGCCTGTTTTCGCGTGGTACCAGGTCAGCCCCCCCTGGAAATAGACCGCGTATGGCTCCCGCATCGGCCCGTCGGCGGATAGCTCGATGGACGAACCCTGCACAAAGGCCCCGGCGGCCATGATCACGTCGCTGTCGTACCCCGGCATGGCCCATGGTACCGGGGTGGCGAAGCTGTCCACCGGGGCGGCGGCCTGTATACCGGCGCAGAAGGCGGTCATGCGCTCCGGCGCGCCGAGAATCACAGACTGGATGATGTCGTACCTTGGCTCCTGCCCGCTGGGAACGCAGGAAAAGCCCAGCCGCTCATAGACGTTGGCGGCGAACACGGCCCCCTTCAAGGCCCCGGCCACCACCGTGGGGGCCAGGAAAAAGCCCTGAAACATGGCGGGAAGCTGGCCAAGATTGGCCCCCACCTCCTGGCCCAGGCCGGGGGCGGAGAGGCGGTAGGCACAGTTTTCCACGCAGTCCGCTGTGCCGCAGATGTAGCCCCCTGTGGCCGCCAGGCCCCCGCCGGGGTTTTTGATCAGGGAGCCGACCGTCATATCCGCGCCTGCGTCGGAGGGCTCGATGGTCTCCACAAACTCGCCGTAGCAGTTGTCCACCATGCACAGCACATCCGGCTTCACGGACTTGCAGAAGGCGATCAGCTCGCCGATCTGCTCCACGGAAAAGGAGGGGCGTGTGGCGTAGCCCTTGGAGCGCTGGATGGTGATGAGCCTGGTGCGGCTGTTGATGGCCCGGCGAATGGCCTCGTAGTCGAAGCTGCCGTCCGGCAGCAAATCTACCTGCCGGTAGGTGACGCCGAACTCCGCCAGGGAGCCGCGGGAGGGCCGGATGCCGATGACCTCCTCCAGGGTGTCATAGGGGGCGCCCACAGGGGAGAGCAACTCGTCCCCCGGACGGAGATTGGCACTCAGCGCCACCGCCAGCGCATGGGTGCCGCAGGTGATTTGAGGCCGCACCAGGGCCGCCTGGGTGTGAAACGTACTGGCGTACACCTTTTCCAGCACGTCCCGGCCCATGTCGTTGTAGCCGTAGCCCGTGGTCTGGGCAAAGCAGGGGGCGCTGACCCGATTCTTCCCCATGGCCGCCAGCACCTTGGCCTGGTTGTACTCCGCCCGCTGGTCGATTTCGGCAAACCGCCCCTCCAGGCCGGATAATACCTCCTGCCCGAAGTCATACACCGCCTGGTTGATTCCAAGCGCCTGATACATGGTCTCTATGCTCATATCCTCGCATCTCCTGAAGCAAATTATTACGGGTTTTGAACCAGTATTCACAGGCGGACGATGCCGGATGGGCGAAGAATTTTTTCGCTGGTCAAGGCAAATTTTCGCAGGCATACTTTGTGTATGTCAAGAAAATTTAACGAAGAGCAGCGGAAAAAGGCTCGTTCAGACGGTGTTGGACGCCTGTGAATACTGGTTCATAGACAAGCCCCAGAGCCAAGCTGGTATAAGATACCATTGTAAACAGAACTTGTCAAGAAAAAAAGCTGCTACCCGAAAAGCCGGAGCCTTTGTCGGATAGCAGCGCAAAGCGGGGGCTGACGCCCCGCCCCTCACAGTCCCCGGTACATCTCGTCCCGCAGGCGGGAGGTGTCCTCTTTTTGGATGATGTCGTCCAGCTCTGCCATGACCTTTTCCCTGTCCTCCCTGAGGGTACACTTGATGGGGAGGTAGTTGGAGGCGTGGTTGGAGGTGTAGTGCAGGCCGGACAGGTCAATCTGGCGCACCAGCTCCCTTGTCTCCAAAAGGGTCTCGAAGGGCGTTTGCAGGGTCAGCTTCCCCTCCACCACCTCCTGATAGAGGGGGGTACCCTCTATGGCCATCAGGGTCATGGAGGAAAGGCGCTTGGGCTTCATCTGGTTTACCATCTGGGCGGTCAGGGCGGCGTTGCGCTCCAGGGCCTCCCGTCCGCCGCCCTCCAGGCCGGTGATGATGATGGCCCACAGGTCAAAGCCCGCCTCCACCAGGGTTTGCCCGGCCCGGAGCATCCCCTCCGCGCCCACGCCCTTGTGGACGTGCTTTAAAAGAGCGTCGTCCCCGGTCTCTACGCCCAGGTAGGTTCGCTGCAGCCCGGCCTCCCGGATTTTCCGCAGCTCCTCCGGGGTCTTCCGCAGGGTGGACAGAGGCCCGGCATAGGTCGTCACCCGGCGCAGATGGGGAAAGGCGTCGTACAGCGCCTTCAGGACGGCGAGAAGATAGTCCATGGGCAGATTGATGGCGTCCCCGTCGCAGAGGAAAACGGTCTCCGTGTTCTTGTACCAGGTGGCCTGGGCCATCTGGATGTCCTCCAGCACGTCCTCCAGGGGCCGGACGTGATAGCGCTTGGATTTGTACATAGAGCAGAAGGTGCAGGTGTTGTTGGAGCAACCCACCGTGCATTGGAGCAGATAGCTCTTCCACTCCCCTGGTGGACGGTAAATGTCGCCTTCGTAACGCATAGGTATGAACCTCCTTAAATTGGGATAAGCTAATTGTATAATAAAGTGAGGGGGAATCGTATATGACAACGCAGCTAACTGCGGTGTTTGATGACAGGGATGGGGCGGATCTGGCCCTAATGCGCCTGCGGCGGGGCGGCATTGAGTATTCCATCGCGGAGCTGAAGGCCCCGGAGCGGGGCGCCGGGGGACAAATGCCCCTGGTGGATATGAGTCCGTCCTATGGTCTCGCCATGACCGACGGCATCCCGCCGGGGGAGGTGTACGCCGCCGTGCTGAACTCCCGGGCGGTCATGGAGCGGAGCGCCGCCGCCGCGGGCAAGGCAAGGCTCACCGTAAACGTCCGCACCGACCAGGTGCTGCGGGCCAGGGAGATCATCTCTTCCGTGAAGGGCAGAGTGCTGTAGCCTCAGCTCTGGCCCTTCACAATGTCCCAGTATTTTTTGGCGGCCTGTTCGGTTTTGTTGTCCCCGTACTCATAATAGCGGGCGTTTTTCAGGCTGTCCGGCAGGTACTGCTGTGGCACCCAGTGGTTCGGGTAGTTGTGGGGGTACAGATAGCCCTGCTCCCGCTCAAAGCCGGCGCCGTCCGCGTGGACGTTTTGCAGGTGCCGGGGGAGGGGGTCGGCCTTCCCGGCCCGCACATCCCCCATGGCCCGGTCGATGGCCACGCAGCCGGTGTTGGACTTGGGGCAGGTGGCCAGGAATATGACCGCCTCCGCCAGGGGCAGCCGGGCTTCCGGCAGGCCGAGCTGTAAGGCGGAGTCCACGCAGGCCTTTACAATGGGAACGGCCAGCGGATAGGCCAGGCCAATGTCCTCGCTGGCGGAGCATAAAATCCGCCGACAGGCCCCCAGCAGGTCGCCGGTCTCCAAAAACCGGGCCAGATAGTGGACGGCGGCGTCCGGGTCGGAACCCCGCATGGACTTCATCAGGGCGGAGAGGATGTCGAAATGCTCATCTCCGTCCCGGTCATAGCGCATGGCGCTGCGCTGGGTGACGGCCCTGGCGTCCGTCATGGTGAACAGCAGCCCCGCCTTTCCGGGCCGGGCGGTGCTGTATAAAAGCTCCAGGGTGTTCAGGCTCTTTCGGGCGTCCCCGCCGCAGGCGGAGGCAATGTAGTCCAGCACCCCGTCCTCCAGGTCTATGGAAACGCCGTCCCGCTCCGACAGGAGCCGGATCACCCGCTCCATGGCCGCCTTCACGTCCGCAGAGGTCAGGGGCTTAAACTCAAACACGGTGCTGCGGGACAATATGGCGTTGAACACGCAGAAATAGGGGTTTTCCGTGGTGGCGGCGATCAGGGTGATCTTGCCGTTTTCGATAAACTCCAGCAGGGACTGCTGCTGCTTTTTGTTGAAATATTGTATCTCGTCCAGATACAGCAGCACCCCCTCCGGGGCCAGCAGGGTGTCCAGCTCCTGAATGATGGCCTTGATGTCCGCGAGACCCGCCGTGGTGGCGTTCAGCCGCCGGAGAGGCCGGTTGGTGCGCCGGGCGATAATGCTGGCTACCGTGGTCTTGCCCGTGCCGGAGGGGCCATAAAATATCATGTTGGGAATATGCCCGCTGTCCGCAATGCGGCGCAACATCCCGTCCGGCCCCAGAATATGACCCTGCCCCGTCACCTCGTCCAGCTCCTGAGGCCGAAATTCATCCGCCAATGGCCGATACATCGACAGCACCTCCTTTTTAGTGTTTCCTTAAATTATATAAAAACTACTTGGAATTTGCAACCGTCCGTGGTAAGATTTCTTTTGGACGCTGTCCCAAAATATAGAGAGAAAGGGCGTAAGATACATATGCGGACGCCGGAGCAGGTGCGGGGGATCTTGGAGGGGCTGGCGGAGGAATATCCGCTGGCCGATTGTACGCTGAACCGTACAGAGGCATGGGAGCTGCTGGTGCAGGTGCGCCTGGCGGCCCAGTGTACGGACGAGCGGGTGAACAAAATCTCCCCGGCCCTGTTTCAGCGCTTTCCCAGCGCGGAGGTCATGGCCCAGGCCGCGGCGGAGGAGGTGGAGCCGTACATCCACTCCTGCGGCTTTTATCACGGCAAGGCCAGGGACATTGTGGGGGCCGCCAAAATGCTGGTGGAGGACTTCGGCGGTGTGGTGCCGGACAATATGGAGGATTTGCTGAAGCTCCCCGGCGTGGGCCGCAAAAGCGCCAACCTCATCCTGGGGGACGTATACCACAAGCCGGGAAGCGTGGTGGTGGACACCCACTGCATCCGCCTGTCCAACCGGCTGGGCCTGGTGGACAACATGAAGGAACCGGCCAAGATAGAGACCGCCCTCCAGGCCATTCTGCCCCCGGAGGAATGCTCCGATTTCTGCCACCGCGTCGTCTACCATGGCCGGGCCGTATGCAGCGCCAGAGCGCCAAAATGTGAGCGCTGCTGCGTGCGGGATTTTTGCCAGACCTATGAGACGCGGGACGGCGAATAACACACAGAGAAAGGAACCTTTACATAAATGCTGCTGACCTTTGAGGGGATTGAGA
>JAJQFY010000223.1 GCA_021200935.1 Oscillospiraceae bacterium | reverse complement strand
CCGCATATCGTCGCCGGGGGAGTGGCCGGGGATGATGTTGACGCGCAGGGCATCCGCGCCGAACTGGTCGATGACCTGGATGGGGTCAACGCCGTTCCCGGCGGATTTGGACATTTTCTTGCCCTGGGGGTCCCGGACAAGGCCGTGTATCAGAACCGTGTGGAACGGCTCCTGCTTCATATGCTCCATGCCGGAGAATATCATCCGGGCCACCCAGAAGAAGATGATGTCGTACCCCGTCACCAGCACGTCCGTGGGATAGAAGTATTCCAGATCCTCCGTCTTGTCCGGCCAGCCCAGGGTGGAGAAGGGCCACAGGGCGGAGCTGAACCAGGTGTCCAGCACATCCGGGTCGCGGTGTATGTTCTTCGACCCGCAGGCCTCGCACTGGCAGGCGTCCGTCCGGGACACGGTGACGTGGCCGCAGTCGTCGCAGTACCAGGCGGGAATCTGATGGCCCCACCAGAGCTGGCGGCTGATGCACCAGTCCTTTACGCTGTACATCCAGTTTAAGTACGTTTTGGAGAAGCGTTCGGGGACGAACCTTATTGTGCCGTCCTCCACCACGCGGATGGCCTCCTTAGCCAGCGGCTCCATCTTCACAAACCACTGGTCGCTGGCCAGGGGTTCCACGTCGCTGTGGCAGCGGTAGCAGGTACCCACGTTGTGGACGTGATCCTCCACCTTCACAAGATAGCCCTGCTCCTCCAGGTCGGCCACAATGGCCTTCCGGGCCTCATAGCGATCCATGCCGTCATACTTGCCGCCGTTGATGATTTTGCCGTCCCCGTCCAGGATGAGGATCTGCTCCAGATTATGCCGCAGGCCCACCTCAAAGTCGTTGGGGTCGTGGCAGGGGGTCATCTTCACGCAGCCGGTGCCGAAGGCCATATCTACATACTCGTCCGCCACGATGGGGATCTCCCGCCCCACCAGGGGCAGGGTGCAGGTCTTCCCCACCAGCTCCGTATACCGCTCATCCGCAGGATTCACGGCCACGCCGGAGTCGCCCAGCATGGTCTCAGGCCGGGTGGTGGCAACGATAACATAGCCAGAGCCGTCCGTCAGAGGATAGCGGACGTGCCACAGGTGGCCGGGCTTTTCCTCATACTCCACCTCCGCGTCGGACAGGGCGGTGGTGCAGTGGGGACACCAGTTGATGATGCGCTTGCCCTTATAGATCAGCCCCTTTTCGTACAGGCTGCAAAACACCTCCCGCACGGCCTTGGAGCAGCCCTCGTCCATGGTGAAGCGCTGGCGCTCCCAGTCGCAGGAGGAACCCAGGGTCTTGAGCTGGGTGACGATGCGGTCGCCGTATTTATTTTTCCAGTCCCACACCCGGTCAAGAAATTTCTCCCGGCCCAGGTCGAAGCGGGTCAGGCCCTCCTCCTTGCGGAGGCTTTCCTCCACCTTGATCTGGGTGGCGATGCCCGCGTGGTCATAGCCCGGCGCCCAGAGGGCGGAATAGCCCTTCATCCGCTTATAGCGGATGAGTACGTCCTGGATGGTCTCGTCCACGGCGTGGCCCAAATGGAGCTGGCCGGTGACGTTGGGGGGCGGGATGACGATGGTGAAGGGCTTCTTTTCCGGGTCGCGCTTGGCGTGGAAATAGCCCCCGTCCAGCCACATCTGATAGATGCGGTTTTCCACCTGTTTGGGGTCGTATTGCTTCGGTAACTCTTTCATTGACACATTTCCTCGATTTCCTCTATGGAGGACATCCCCACCTGGCGGGCAATCTCCTCTCCGTTTTCAAAGACGATCAGGGTGGGGATGGACATAACGCCGTAGCGCTGCGCCAAGGAGGGCTGGGCGTCCACGTCTACCTTTCCCACCTTGACCCGGTCTTGTTTTGCGGCAAATTCCTCTACCACCGGCCCCTGGACCCTGCAGGGGGCGCACCAGGCAGCCCAGAAGTCCACCAGCGTCACGCCGGAGGCGATGGTCTCATCAAAGCTCTCCGCTGTCAGGTTTATTGCGCTCATATATCTTCAAGCTCCTTTGCTTATTGGTTTTCCTGTGATTTCAAAAATTTATCCGCGCTGAGGGCGGCCATATTGCCCTGGCCCACGGCGCGGGCCACCTGGTAAGGACGGCCTGTGCAGTCCCCGGCGGCGAACACGCCGGTTACGCTGGCGGCCATGGTCTCGTCCGCCTGGATGTGTCCCTCCGCCAGGGCCAGTCCCGGCAGAAGCGTCTCTGCCGCCATGGTGGCCCGCATGACGAACACCCCCGCCACGGGATAGGGCGTCCCGTCCGCGACGACAGCCTCCACCTTATTCTCCCCGGAAATGGCGTAGCTTCTGGCCCGCTGTTTGTCAAAATATTCCACCCGGCAACCCAGGCTCCGCAAAAACTCCGCCGCCTCCTGACCGGGGCCGCCCATGTCCAGCACGGCCACGTCCCGGCCCTTATAGAGCATTCCGTCGCAGGTGGCGCAGTAGCTGACGCCCTTGCCCAAAAGCTCCGCCTCGCCGGGAACGGGCTTTGTCCCCTGCTGTGCGCCAGTGGCGAGAATAAGGCTTTTCGCCTCGTAGAAATCCCGCTCGGCGGTGATATAAAACCGCCCGCCGGAGGCCATAACGCCGGTGGCCCGGCCAATGGCCACGTCTATCCCCTGCTTCCTTACGCCGTCCATCATGGCTTCCAGCAGCGCAAGACCGCTAACGCCGGTCAGACCGGGGTAGTTGTCGATCCGCCCCGCCTTCGCAAGGGGGCTGGCCGCCGGGTCGTTTGTCAGCACCATGACCCGCCGCCCTCTGGCATGGGCCGTCAGCGCCGCCGAAAGCCCCGCCGGGCCGCCGCCCAGGATGAAAATGTCATAGGCCAGTCCGCTCATAGGGTACATCCTTCCACAAAATTCTTGTCGAACCATTATATTGTATCACACCGTTTTGCCTCCTGCAAGGGTGAAGCACACATTTAGTGTACCCACTACAGCGGAAGAAACGCCGGCCTGTGCCGACGTTTCTTTATTGTTCCAGCGTTTTTTCCAGGCACAGAAGCCTGACCCCCTCCAGGCCGTTGAAGGTACAGGGGATCACAGACCCCTCCCGGTAGCCGAGACGCTGATAGAGAGCGCGGGCGGCGGTGTTTCGCACGTTGGTGTCCATACGCAAAAACGGGCAGCCCCGCTCCCTGGCGTACTGCTCATAGAAACGGACGAAGGAGGAGCCATAGCCCCGCCCCTTTGCCGCCGGGGAGACCACCAGAGTGTGCAGCACCATCACCCGCTCCGGCGGCGCGCTTGTCTGCCAGACCGCCTGGGCATAGGCCGGGTCCTGCTCCTGATTGATGCGGGCGGCGGCCACAATGCGGCCCTCCGCCTCCCAGACAAACATCTCCCCCGCCTGAACAGCATCCTCCGCCGTCCGGCTGGTGGGATAAATGCCCCGTATCCAGCCGGTGGTAATCCGGCCCGCCTCCTCCTCGGTGTGTATCTCGTCGTATATTCGGGCGATGCCCGCCACGTCCTCCGCCGCTGCCCTGCGAATCACTGTCTGTCCTCCATGTCCTTTATCAGCCTATTGGCCAGGCCCTTTATGTCCCGCAGGTGCAGCACAGGAACATCTGTCCACACCGGCTCGTCGCTCATCACAAGAATGTACTCCCCCTTCACCGGGGGCAGCCCCTTGCCCCGAACGACGCCGATTTTGGGGAAAGGCCCTTCCTTCCCCCCCTCGGTCAACACGATGTCTGCGTCCTGGATGCGGGCCACCGTCTCCTCCAGCGTCAGGGGCCGGTTTTCCAAAATGGCGGCGTGGGTCTCGCTGACGATGGCGGTCACATCCGCCCCGGCCTTAGTCATGCGCCAGGTGTCCTTGCCGGGGGTGTCCATGTCGAACTCGTGGCCCTCATGCTTTACCACGGCCACGGTCAGGCCCCGCTTTTTCAGCTCTGGAACCAGCTTTTCCAGAATGGTGGTCTTGCCGCTGTCCGACCAGCCCACCAGGGAATAGACCGAGCGGCTCATCGCGGGTCTGTGGCGCAGTCCCGGCCCTTGCCCCGCAGCATTTCCAGCCCATGCTCCAGGGCGGGCAGCACCGGCTCCAGGTTCTCCCGGATGGCGCGGGGACTGCCGGGCAGGTTCACAATCAGCGTCCGGCCCCGAATCCCCGCCTGGGCGCGGCTGAGCATGGCGCGGGGGGTGATTTTCAGCCCCTCATAGCGCATGGCCTCCGGGATGCCGGGACACAGCTTGTCGCAGACGGCGACAGTGGCCTCCGGGGTAACATCCCTGGGGGCGAAGCCGGTGCCGCCGGTAGTCAGGCACAGGGCCGCGTCCTTCTCATCCGCGCACAGGCACAGGGCCGCCTGTATTTCCTCCGGCTCGTCCGGCACGATGGCGGTATACACCACCTGATACCCGGCCTCTTCCAAAAGCTGACACACCAGCGGCCCGCCGGTGTCCTCCCGCTGGCCCTGGGAGCCTTTATCGCTGACGGTGATGACCGCCGCTGTATATTCCATGGTCAAGTCCCTCCTGATTGCTTTATTCCGCTACGATCTCTATCTCGTCCCCCGCCTGCACCGCGCCGCCGGTCAGGACGCGGACGAAAATGCCCTCTCTCGGCATAACGCAGTCCCCGGTGATCTTGCGGATGGCGCAGCCCTGGTGACATTCCTTGCCAATCTGCGTGACCTCTGTCAGCGCGGGGCCGATTTGAAGCCTTGTGCCGACAGGCAGGGCGTAGAGGCAGATGCCCTCTGTCAGAATGTTTTCCGCAAAAGCGCCATGGGGCAGGTCGGGAAATTTCTCCCGCATTTTGTCCACGCTCTCCGTCCCCAAAAGGCTTATCTGCCGATGCCACGGCCCGGCGTGGGCGTCCCCCACGATGCCGTGATTTTCCCGCAGCTCCGCCGAGGGTATTTCAAACTTGGGCGTTCCCTTCTCTGTGCTGATGCAAACGGCCACTACCTTAGCCATGATGATTCTCCTCCCACCGATAAAGCCCGGATTTACCCCCGGATTTTTCCACAAGATGTATATTTTCTATCACAATGTCCCGCTGGACAGCCTTGCACATATCGTAAATCGTCAGCGCCGCCACAGAGGCCGCCGTCAATGCCTCCATCTCCACCCCGGTCTGGCCCGTGCAGCGGGCGGCGGCGGTGATGGAAATGGTACATTGCGCCTCATCCAGCTCAAAGGCCACGTCCACCCCGGTCAGGGGGATGTGGTGACACATGGGGATAACGTCCGGCGTCCGCTTGGCGGCCATAATTCCGGCCACCTGAGCCACCGCCAGCACGTCTCCCTTTTTCATGCCCCCGGCCTGAATCAGCTCGAAGGTGTGCCGATTCACCCGCACAGTGGCAGCGGCCACGGCCTGGCGAATCGTGGAGGGCTTCTCCCCCACGTCCACCATCCGCGCCCGGCCCTGGCCGTTAAAATGGGTCGGCTCCCCGTTTTCCATAGTTTTAGCCTCCTATGGCGTTCATATTTCGGATGCTGTCGCTGCCTGCTTCCAGGTGGTGGCGCTGGGGCTTTGCCTGGATGCCTGCCCCAATCGCCGCCTCCAGCGCCTCTCCGTGAGGGCCCCGAAGGGGCAGCTCCGCCGCGGAGTGAAGGCAGGGCTTCAGCTTGCCGTCCGCCGTGATGCGGATGCGGTTGCAGGCGGGGCAGAAATGGTCGCTGACAGGCCGGATAAGGCCCACCGTTCCCGCTGCTCCGGGCAGGCGGTACAGCCGGGCTACCCCGTCCCCGCCCACAGGCGTCAGCTCCGGCACAGCCCGCAGCACCGCGTCCGCCGGGATAAAGCGGCTTTTGTCCCAATCCCGGCAGGGGCCGATGGGCATAAGCTCGATAAACCGCACACTGACAGGCTCCCGCTCCGTAAGAGCCACAAAATCCGGGATCTCGTCGTCGTTTACCCCGCCCATCAGAACGCAGTTCAGCTTCGGCGCGGGGAAACCGGCGGCGCGGGCCGCCTCCAGCCCCGCCAGGGCCTTCCCCAGGGAGCCGACGCGGGTTATCTCCCGATATCGCTCCGGCTTCAGGGTGTCCAGGCTGATGTTCAGGCGGCACACCCCCGCCTGGCGCAGCGCCTCCGCCAGCTCCGGCAGCCGCAGACCGTTGGTGGTGACGCAAAGCTCCTCCACCCCGCCAATGGCCCCAATGCGGCGGCAGATATCCACAATGCCGGGCCTTACAAGGGGTTCACCCCCTGTGACCCGCACCTTCCGCACCCCAAGCTTCACGGCGGCGCGGACGATTTCCTCTATCTCCTCATAGGACAGTATATCCCGGTGATCCCGCTTTTCCACGCCCTCCGGCCCCATGCAGTACTGACAGCGCAGGTTGCACAAATCTGTTACAGACAGGCGAAGATATTCAATTTTCCGCCCAAAGCCATCCGTCATACCCGAAACACCTGTATCGTGTCGTTTTCATTCAAGGGGCCGCTGCCCGCCGGGATCTGCCCCACGGCGTCGCACCCCAGCAGCGAGGACAAAATTCCGTTGCCGTCGCCCTCATGGTGTACAAAATACACCATTCCGTCCCGAAATGCAAGATGTCCCCGTAAAAATCTTGGCATTTTTGATTTCTTTCGGAAGGGCTTTCCCATCCGGGCAGTGAAAGGCTCCGGGATAAAGCCGTTCTGGCCGCACAGCCTCCGCACATAGGGCAGACCCACGCTGAACAGCGCCAGCACCGCCGCGCCGGGGTTCCCGGAAAGGCTCAGAAGCACCTTCCCGTCCCGCACCGCCGCGAGGCATGACCCGCCGGGCTTTTGGGCAATTTCCCAAAAGAGAAGCTCCGCCCCCACAGCCTCCGCCGCCCGCTTGGCCCAGTCGTAGTCCCCCACGGAGGCCCCGCCGGTGGTGATAACCATATCGCTGGCAGACAATGCCCCGTCCAGCTTTTCCGCGATGGCATCCAGCTCGTCCGGCACCGCGCCGCCGTCCACGGCGTTTGCCCCTGCCTGACGCAGATAAGCGCAGACGGTGGTGGTGTTGGTGTTATATATCTTCCCCGGCTGCCACGGCTCCCCCGGCTGCAAAAGCTCGCTGCCTGTGCTGAGAACCGTCACCGTGGGCGGAACGCAGACGCATACCTCCTGCATTCCCTGGCCCGCCAGCAATCCCGCCAGGGCGGGGGTCAGAATATCTCCCTTCCGGCCCAGGATGTCGCCCACGTTCACGTCTTCTCCCGCCCGGACTACGTCCGCGCCGGACTTGCAGGGGTCAAAAATCTTCACCTGGCTGCTGGTAAACTCGGTCAGCTCGTATTTTATGGTGGTGTCCGCCCCCTCCGGCATAGGGCCGCCGGTGAGGATTTTCGCCGCCTGGCCGGGGCCTACCGGCTTTGTGGGAACGGTTCCGGCGGGGATCTCCTCCGTGATGGACAGAACCACCGGCGTCTCTCTGCTGGCCGTGACCGTGTCCTCCGCCCGCAGGGCGTAGCCGTCCACGGGGCTTCGGTCAAAGGGCGGCGCGGCAAGCCGCGCCGTCACATCCGCTCCCAAAGGCCGCCCCAGGGCCTGCCACAGAGATACCGTTTCCGTTTTTACCGTCACCGGGAGGGCCAGGAGCATATCTCTGGCTGCCTCCGCCTGGATTCGTTCCATATCAGTCTGTCTCCCTCAAAAACATAATATCCGCCGGTTCCATGCTGACCGTCAGCGTTTCCGGGTCGCCCAGGGCCGCCCACCGCTGATGGCTAACCTCCATTCGCAAAAGGCTCCAGCCGGAGTCTCCGCCCGGCGTTTTCAGCATGACCACCGTGGAAAACAGGTCGTGAATCACCCGCTCCACCTGGCACTTCATCTGGTTCGGCCCCGGCTGAGGCCGGATGAAGTGTGCCCGAATCCCGGCGCAGTTGGCGCTCTCCGGGATGTCCACGCCCTCCAAGTCTATTCCCCAGTCTAACGCTTTTGCATGGGTCTTGTCCAGTCTTTTTATTTTTGTGAAATTCTTGCACCCGGAAAGCAGGCAGGCGGAAAGGGTCTCCGGGGCGCGGAACAGCTCGTCCGCGGACTGCATGGCCTCGCTTTTCCCGTTGGAGAGAACACACACGCTTCGGCAAAGGTGGAACACCTCGTCCCGGCTGTGGGACACAAACAGGGCCGGGCCGTCAAAGCCCTTCAGCGTGTCCGCAAGCTCCATTTCCACCTGCCATTTCAGATAGTCGTCCAGGGCGGAAAAGGGCTCGTCCAGCAGCAGAACCTCCGGCTTGCTTATGAGGATTCGCGCCAATGCCGTCCGCTGCTGCTGTCCGCCGGAGAGCTGGGCGGGAAACTTTTTCTCCAGCCCCTCCAGCCGCATGGCGGCAATGCTTTCCGCCACGGCGGCGTTCCGCTGCTCCTTGGGCATAGCGTGGGCGCCGACGGCAATGTTTTTCTCTACCGTCATATTGGGAAACAGAGCGTACTGCTGAAACAGATACCCCACCCGCCGCTTCTGGGGGGACAGGTTGATTTTCTTCTCCGAGTCGAACAGTGTGCGGCCATTTAATACAATGCGTCCCTCATCCGGCTTTTCTATGCCGGCGATACATTTAAGCGTCATGCTCTTGCCGCAGCCGGAGGCCCCCAGCAGACCCGTCACCTCGTCCTCCGCCTGAAAATCCACGTCCAGCATGAATTTCCCAAGCTGCTTTTTGATCTGCACGGTCAGGCTCACTTACGCCGCCCCCTTCCTGCGCTTAGAGATCTTTTTCGGGTTCCGTTCCAGCAGGTTCACCGCCAGCAGCACCACGGCGGAGATGGCTATGTTAATAAGCGTCCAGCGCAGGGCCATGGCGTCGTTGTCCGTGCGCCAATACTGGTACACCGTGGTGGCAATGGTGGACGTCCGCCCCGGCGTGTACCCGGCAATCATGCTGGTGGCGCCGTATTCCCCCAAGGCCCGCGCAAAGGCCAGCACTGTTCCGGCCACGATGCCCTGTCGGCAGGCGGGCATTTGGATATGCCAGAACACATAGCTGTTGGACAGTCCCAGCGTCCGCCCGGCATAGGCCAAATCCTTGTCGAACGCCTCAAAGGCTCCCCGCACCGTGCGGTACATCAGGGGGAAGCCCACCACCACCGTGGCAAAGATGGCCGACCACCAGGTCATAACCAGCTTTATGCCAAAGGTATTCAGAAAAAATGCGCCGATGGGGCGCTTCGGCCCCAGCAGCAAAATCAGCAGGTAGCCCACCACCGTGGGGGGCAGCACCATGGGCAGCGTCAGCACCACGTCCAAAATACCCTTTAACACCCTGGGCAGCTTGGCAATCCAATGGGCTGCCAAAATCCCCAAAAAGAAGATGACAACCGTGGCAATGGCGGCAATCCGCAGGCTGTTCCATAGAGGAAACCAATCCATTTTGTCCTCCTTTTAAAACCGATTCGGCCCGCCGCCCAAAAATCAGGCGGCGGGCTTATTTATGGGTTTATTTCTCTGCACCCATACGCAATCAGGCAAGGGGCGTGAAGCCAACGGCTTCCAGAATGGCGGAGGCCTCGTCGCTGGTGCAGAACTCCAGGAACGCCTCGGCCAGCTCCTGGTTAGAGGTGATGTTCAGCACGGCGGCGGGATAGATGACCTGGCCGCACATCTCGGCGGTGGCGGAATCCACCACGGTCAGACCGGCGGAATAGGCGTCCGTGGCGTAGATAATGCCGCAGTCCACCGTGGCCTCAGAGACCTGGGTGGTGACTTCCTTCACGTTGGAGCCATAGGTGATGCAGCCGCTGCTGGCAAGCTCCTCCTCGTCCAGGCCGTAGTACTCCAGAATGAGCTGGGTGTACTGGCCCACAGGCACATCCTCGTTGCCCATAGCCAGGAACACATCCCCGGCGGCCAGCAGCTCGGCAAGCTGGTCGAAGCTCTCGATCCCGGCGGGGTTGCCCTCAGGAACCGCCAGCGTGACCTTGTTCTCCAGAATGTCGAAGCGGGTCTCGGAGATAACGAAATCCAGGCCGTCGGTGTTCACGCTCTCGTCGGCGGTGATGTCAAGCTGATCCATCTGCTTCTGACCGGCGGAAATGAACACGTCGCAGTCGGCACCTTCCTCAATCTGGGTCTTCAGGGTGCCGGAGGAATCGAAGTTGAAGACGATCTCCACGTCAGGGTTCGCTTCCATGAACAGGTCGCCGATCTCCGTCAGGGTCTCGGTCATAGAGGCGGCGGCAAAGACGATCAGCTCGCCGGAATAGGCGCTCTCAGCGGCCTCGGCAGCTTCCTCGGCGGCCTCCTCCTCAGCGGCAGTCTCCTCGGCGGCAATGTACGTCTCCAGGGTCTCCTGGACGGATTCCAGGCTGTCCGCGATTCCGTCAAGCTGTGCCGTATAGTCGGTAGAGCTGCACCCGGCCAGGGCAAAGACCATAACCAGCGCCAGGAGTATCGCAAGAATCTTTTTCATGTTGTTTCTCCTTACATACAATAAATTTACAAAATGCGGCGCGGTCAAGCCGAACCCGCCTTTGCACAACAAAAAACGGCCCGTCTTGAGTTGGAAAACGGGCCGTCCTTCCTCTGTGCAAGCGCGGTACGCGGAGGACTGTTTTGTTCCTTCTCAAATACGGAGGGGCATCGCCGTTTCCGGCGGTACCTGGGAACCCCATACATTCGGGATTCCGGCCCGGCACCCATGGGCTTTGCGCCTGTAGGTCATCGGGCTTGGGAACTATGAAGTTGATAAATACTAAACAGCTTGACTATGATTATATAACAATTTTCTATTATTTAATCTACATAACCTACGAATCTTATTATAACCTTTTCTCCTCCAATGTCAAGCCTAAACCCGAAATTTTATGAAAAACGGTTGCAAAATCCTGTGGGCCATGGTAAAATACTTCCATTCCATGAGGGAGTAGCCGACATATTGCTGAATATGTGGTACTATCGACATACTGGTGGAGTGATGCACACCCGGTAGTGCCTGTTAAAACGGCGAGACTCAAGAACAGCGGGGGAAGCTGTCCTTGGGTCTTTTTCTATTTCTAAACGAGGCTCCCTCTGGATAAGATTACAAAGGGAGAATGTCACAATGGGATTTTGGGAAGTTTTTTTGGTGGGCGTCGGTCTGTCCATGGACGCCTTCGCGGTATCCATCTGCAAGGGGCTGTCCCTGGGGAAGATCGGCGGCAAGCATATGTGCATTGCCGGAGCCTGGTTTGGGGGATTTCAGTTTCTCATGCCGGTGCTGGGCTACCTTCTGGGCAGCCTGTTCGCGGACGCCATCACGGCCTATGACCACTGGCTGGCCTTCATTCTGCTGGCCTTTATCGGCGGCCGGATGATAAAGGAAGCCCTGGACAAGACCGAGGAGCATATGGACGGGGCCATGGACGCCAAGACCATGCTTCTGCTGGCCGTGGCCACCAGCATCGACGCCCTGGCGGTAGGCGTCACCTTTGCCTTCATGGAGGTTGCGGTCATCCCCGCCTCCCTGCTCATCGGCGTCACCACCTTCGTATTCTCCGCCGTGGGCGTGAAAATCGGCAGCATCTTCGGCGCAAGGTACCAGAAAAAGGCCGAGCTGTTCGGCGGCATCGTTCTTGTGCTGATTGGGCTGAAAATCCTCCTGGAGGGGATTGGGATTTTGTGAAAAATCCTTTGGAATTTCAAGTTGTCAAGCGGGGGAAACAAGAGTATAATTAATAAAATAGCCACCGCATCCGCGCCCTCCGGCGCGGAGATTTGAAACCAAACAGAGGAGAGGACAGCCGTGGACGAGAACGCGAAAAATTTTATTCTGGATTTTGTGGCGGAGGACATTGCCCCCGGCGGGCGGTTTGAGGGCCAGCAGGTACACACCCGGTTCCCCCCGGAACCGAACGGCTATCTGCACATCGGCCACTGCAAGGCGCTGTGCATCGACTTCGGCACGGCGGAACGGTTTGGGGGCATCACCAACCTGCGGATGGACGACACCAACCCCGCCAAGGAGGACACGGAATATGTGGACGCCATCCAGGAGGACATCCACTGGCTTGGCTTCGACTGGGGCGACCGCTTTTTCTATGGCAGCGATTATTTTGAGCAGACCTATCAGCTTGCCATCGGCCTTATCAAAAAGGGCCTGGCCTATGTGTGCGAGCTGACGCCGGAGCAGTTTCACGAATACCGGGGCGACGTGGGAACCCCTGCCCGCAGCCCCTGGCGGGACAGGCCCATCGAGGAGAGTCTCGACCTGTTCCAGCGTATGCGGGCCGGGGAGTTCCCGGAGGGCAAATATACCCTTCGGGCCAAAATAGACCTGGCCTCCGGCAACTTCAATATGCGCGACCCGGTGCTTTACCGCATCCGCTATATTGAGCATCACCGCCAGGGTACCAAGTGGTGCGTGTTCCCCATGTACGACTTCGCCCACCCCATTCAGGACGCCCTGGAGGGCATCACCCACTCCCTCTGCTCCCTGGAGTATGAGGATCACCGGCCCCTTTACGACTGGGTCATCGCCAACACGGACGTTCCCTCCAAGCCCCGGCAGATCGAGTTTTCCCGCCTGGGCCTGAATTATACCGTTATGAGCAAGCGCAAGCTCCGCCGTCTGGTGGAGGAGGGCTATGTCTCCGGCTGGGACGACCCCCGTATGCCGACCCTGTGCGGCCTGCGGCGGCGGGGCTACACCCCCACGTCCATCAAGACCTTTATTAACCGCATCGGCGTTTCAAAGGTGAACAGCACCGTGGAATACTCCTTCCTGGAGCATTGCCTGCGGGAGGAGCTGAATCTCTCCGCCCCCCGGCGCATGGCTGTGCTGCATCCCATAAAGCTGGTTGTGACAAATTATCCTGAGGGCCAGACCGAGACCTTCCAGGTGGAGAACAACAACCTGGACGAGAGCGCCGGAACCCGCCCTGTCACCTTCAGCCGGGAGCTGTGGATCGAGCAGGAGGACTTCATGGCGGAGCCTGTGAAGAAATACAACCGCCTCTACCCCGGCAACGAGGTGCGGCTCAAGGGTGCCTACATCGTCAAATGCACCGGCTGGGAGACCGACGAGGCCGGAAACGTCACCACGGTCCTGTGCGAATATGACCCCGCCACCCGCGGAGGCGACGCCCCGGATGGCCGCAAGGTGCGGGGTACCATCCACTGGGTAAACGCCGCCGACTGTGTAGACGCGGAGATTCGCCTGTACGACAACCTGTTCAGCGACCCGGAGCCGGACGCGGCGGAGGATTTCATCCAATGCCTCTCCCCCGACTCCCTGGAAATCCTGACCGGCTGCAAGGCCGAGCGCGCCCTGGAAACCGCCCAGGCCCCGGAGAGCTTCCAGTTCCTCCGCACCGGCTATTTCGCCGTTGACAGCAAGGACTCCGCCCCCGGCCATCTGGTATTCAACCGGGCCGTCGCGCTGAAGGACGGGTTTAAGGGGAAAGCGTAAAGGGCCAATACCAACAATATTAATTAAAAAAATCGTGCCGCTTCACAGCGACACGATTTTTTATTTAGGGCGCGGCGGGCTTACTGCATATAATCCGGGAGCTGGTAGCCGGCTCCGCTGGGTTCGCTTTCTATCATCACCAGGATCGCGTCGCGGATGCCCTCCACCATCACGTCCTGATCCTCAGACGCTGTGTTCACCATCTGGT
>JAJQFY010000174.1 GCA_021200935.1 Oscillospiraceae bacterium | reverse complement strand
GTGTAGACTCGAATTTTTGTTTTTTTGAGTGTCTACTCTATGGGGACTATATCAATGGAGTTATAGATGTTGCGCTCAATCTGACTAGTGATGATGTGGACCTGTTGGCCAGCGATGGCTATGGAACAAGCGTGGCTGCAGACTCTCATTCTGTAGCAAATATTGCAATTTCTTCCACTAATGAGATTCTGGCAAATAATGAAACCTTGCGGGAGGCTATCTGCATCGGAACAGATGCTGCTGTCATTGCCAGCCGCGCCTATGGCTCTCTGGGTTCTACTGCTGATTCCAGTCTGAGTTCGACACAGCCATATTATGTGGGTGGTTATGGCTATACATACGATCTTGAACGGGCTAAGGAACTGGTAGAGTCTACTGGGCTTAGTTCCGAGGAACTGACCTTTACTTTAGTGGCCAGTAGTCAGAATGCTTGTCAGGTGATAGCTGAATCCTTCCAGTACTACATGGAGCAGATTGGAATTACCATAAATGTGGAAATTTATGACCAAGCCACTTGTCAGCAGCTTTGGATGGAGTCTGGCAATACAGATTTCCTGATTAATTCTTTCTATATGCCTACCGCATCTAATGAGGCAGCCAATGCGCTAGAGTGGATGCTTGGTACGGTGTATGTGGATTTTGGGTATGCCGGTGAGATTTCTGATCTTTTGATTGATGCCAAATCTACTTTGGACACGGAGGAACGAGCTGAACTTTACGCTCAGGTGCAACAGGTCGTGTATGAGTCTTATGTGATGGTTCCCATTGCAGAGTGGAGCACTGCTTATGTATACGGTGAAAACGTTGCCGAATGCGATATTTCCATTACCGCCTCACCTAACCTTCGTTACGTTACAATGAAATAAATTAATCTCTATGCGCCATAAAATAAAGCGTGCATGATAGCAGCGCACTCCTAAAAAGCGGTGCATGTTCTAACAGGAATTATGCACCGCAAAACAATTTTTGTGAACTGGAGGTGATACGTTTATGCTTCGATTTACATTCAGACGGATACTTATGATGATTCCTGTGCTACTTGGCGTATTAATCATCGTTTTTACCTTGAGTTATTTAATGCCGGGCGATCCGGTGCTGAATAAACTTGGGGACAGCTATACACAGGAACAGTACGATGAGGTGGCCCATGAAATGGGACTGGATCAGCCATATTTAGTACGACTTGGCGATTATATTGTCGGTGTTGTGACACGGTTCGACTTGGGTACATCCTACCAAACCAACCGCCCTGTAGCAGAATCTGTTTTAGAAAGAGTTTGGACGACTGTGTCTTTGGGCTTGCTGAGTACCTGTGTTACCGTGTTGCTTGGGATACCATTCGGCATTATTTCTGCCATTAATCAGAAAAAAGCGCCAGATTACGTCATCACAGTATTTTCTATTTTCCTTGCTTCTGTGCCAGGATTTTGGCTGGCTATGATGGGAATGTTGTTGTTTTCACTCCGTCTGGGCTGGTTACCTGCTAGCGGCCTTAGCACCTGGAAACACTACATTCTCCCGGTGTTTTGCAACGCTATGATGTCTTTGGCCAATGTAACGCGCATTACTCGTTCATCTATGCTGGGGGTCATCCGGCAAGACTATATCCGCACGGCGCGATCCAAGGGGATTGCGGAGCAGGTGATTATTGTCCGTCATGTGCTGAAAAATGCACTAATTCCTGTCATTACCGTTGTTGGTGGCCAGATGAGCATGATCATCGGCGGTTCAGTGATTATTGAGCAGATTTTTAATATTAACGGCTTGGGTACACTGATGGTGAACGCAATCAATAATCGTGATTATCCTGTGATTATGGGTATTACATTGATTATTGCGATATTTGTAAGCGCTATGAACCTGATCGTTGATTTGGCGTATGCATTTTTTGATCCTCGTATTAAGGCCCAATTCTCTCACTCAGCGGCAAGGAAAACACAACGCAGCAGACGAAAGGAGGCAACCGGATGAGTGTCTTTAGGAAAGATAACGGCATTCGTCCGGATATGACACTTCGGACGCAGGGGAGAATGGCTGACATTTGGCATCGATTGTGCGAAAATAGGTTGGCTGTCATAGGTATGTTCATTGTGATTATATTGGTTCTGGTAGCGATTTTTGCTGATGTCCTTGCACCTTACGGATATAACGAGCAAAATCCTCTGGAAGAACTACAATTTCCAAGCGCAAAACATTGGCTTGGCACTGATGGTTACGGTCGAGATATATTGAGCCGCATCATTTATGGTGGACGCATTTCCCTTCTGGTGTCATTGATGGCTGTAGCGATTTCTTTCGTCGTTGGAGGATTGCTCGGTGCAACCGCTGGCTATTTTGGTGGTGCGGTTGACACAATTATTATGCGCGTCATGGATATGCTTATGGCGATTCCTAGCACGTTGCTGGCGATTTGTATGGCTGCCATGCTGGGGCGGGGAACTTGGCAAACAGCTATTGCTGTAGCTATTGGCGGCATTGCTCCTAGCTGCAGGATGATCCGAGCTACAGCCCTGACGATCCGGGAGCAGGAATATGTAGAAGCTGCCCGTGCATGCGGATCAAAAAACTTTCGTGTGATCCTGGAGCATATTATACCAAACTGCCTGGCACCTATCATTGTTGACGCAACACTGCGGCTGGGCGGGAATATCATGATGATCTCCAGCCTATCATTTATCGGCTTGGGAGTGTTGCCGCCCACGGCAGAGTGGGGTTCTATGCTAAACGAGGGTCGGCAATATATCCGCAGTTTCTGGCCGCTGGTAACCTTTCCAGGTATAGCTATAATGCTAACAATGTTTGGATTTAATGTATTCGGAGATGGTTTGCGCGATGCGCTAGATCCGAAAATGAAGTAGGAAAGGAGGTCTTTGAGATGAAGGAATTGGAAATCAAAGATCTAACCATCCACTATAAGACACGCAAGACAGAAATCTGTGCTGTCAATGGTATAAATTTGTCTTTGGAAAAGGGAGAGACCTTGGGACTGGTGGGCGAAACTGGCGCAGGAAAAACCACAACGGCCCTGGGAATTTTACAGCTAGTTCCCAGTCCGCCCGGTCAAATACTTGGTGGCGAGATCCTATTTCAGGGGGAAAATCTTTTAGAAAAAGATGACGATGATATGCGAAAGATTCGTGGCCAAAAAATTTCTATGATCTTTCAGGATCCAATGACGGCGCTGAACCCTGTTATGACGGTTGGCGAACAAATAGCTGAAGTCATCCGGGAGCATGGTATCTGTAGCCATGCGGAGGCGGATGAGCGAGCCAGGAAAATGCTGGAAACAGTTGGTATTCCGCCGGAGCGGGCAAAGGAATATCCTCATCAGTTTTCCGGAGGAATGAAGCAGCGTGTTGTGATTGCTATTGCTATTGCATGTTCGCCTGATCTACTTATTGCAGATGAACCTACCACGGCGTTGGATGTGACAATCCAGGCACAGGTGCTGGATATGATCAACGAACTTAAAGAACGTAATGGTATGTCAATGATATTGATCACACATGATTTGGGCGTTGTGGCCGAAACCTGCGACAAGGTTGCTATTATGTATGCCGGGCAGGTCGTGGAGTATGGAGATTTGGAACATATCTTCGAGCAGACAGCTCATCCATATACAAGGGGCCTATTTGGATCGCTTCCTTCCCTATCCGGTGATGAGAAACGACTGAAGCCGATCGTTGGTTTGATGCCAGATCCGGCTGCATTGCCAACCGGCTGTGCTTTTCATCCTCGTTGTCCGATTGCGATAGATATATGCAAGCAGGAGGCTCCTCCCATAGTCGAGGTTGCTCCAGGTCATATATGTCGGTGTCATCAGGATATCCCGTATCAACTGCAGACTCCAAGCGTGTCCGGCGAAGCACCGCAGCGCGAGAAGGGAGTAAGCTGAAATGTCCAAACTATTGGAAGTAGAAAACCTAAAAAAATATTTTAAGACACCTGGTGGTCCACTGAAGGCTGTAGATGATGTTTCCTTTAGTATAGACAAGGGGAAAACTCTGGGAGTTGTGGGGGAGTCCGGCTGTGGAAAGTCCACGCTGGGGCGGGCTATCCTTGGACTGCATGAGGCGACGGAAGGGCAGGTGCTGTTTGAGGGACGGGATATAACGCATATTAAAAAGAAAGATCGTCGCAAGTTGACTTGTGACATGCAGATCATTTTTCAAGATCCATTTTCTTCACTTGATCCGCGCAAGACGGTATGGGCACAGATAGCTGAACCGCTTCGTGTAAGCGGTGAACATATGAGCAGAGATGCTTTGAATTACCGTATAGAGGAGCTGATGGATACGGTGGGCCTGGCAAAACGCTTCACTTATTCCTATCCTCATGAACTGGACGGTGGTCGTCGCCAACGAATCGGTGTGGCTCGTGCACTGGCGTTAAATCCAAAATTTATAGTGTGCGATGAACCGGTGTCTGCACTGGATGTCTCTATCCAGGCCCAAATTTTGAATCTTCTGCAAGATTTGCAGGAAGAAAAAGAATTAACATACATGTTCATCACTCACGATATGTCTGTAGTACGTCATATTTCAGATGAGATCATGGTCATGTATGTAGGGACGGTAGTAGAGAAAAGTCCGGCAAAGGAGCTTTTCAGACAACCACAGCATCCTTATACAAAGGGCCTGTTATCTGCAATCCCTGTGCCGGATATTCGCAGAAATAAAAAACGTGTCCTGATGCAGGGGGAGATAACTTCTCCCATTGATCCGCCCCCTGGCTGTCGGTTCGCCAGACGTTGTCCCTATGCAAAGGATATTTGTCGGAAACAGACGCCACCCTATGAAGAGACTCTGCCGGATCATTTTACCGCATGTCATTTTATCCGGGAGATTAACTCACTTTGATTGCAGCGTTGCTGCGTCCCCTGGAGAGGGGAATATAAATACTACGTTTGAATTGAAGGAGCTTCAATCGTGAAAACTGTTGAACAGATGGTGACACGCTGGGAAGATCAGCGAACCATCAAGAATTTGATGGGTAAGTACGTAAACTGCTTGCTGTTAAACTGGGAGGGAGAAATATTTGAACGTTTTTGGTCTAAAAAAGAGGATATTTCACTCATGTTTAACAACGGCGCATATGTTGGGCAGAAAAGTGTGGATGCTTATTATAAAGCATGCCATGACCGAAATGCCCTTGTTGGTATGCTGATGCAAAAACGTTTCCCTACGCTTTTGGGAAATAAAACCGAAGACGAGGTTTATGGTGTTGGGCCCTTTAAAGTGAAGCCTCTAGCCTGTCCTATTATTGAAGTAGCCTATGATCGAGAGACTGCAAAAGGGCTTTGGTTCTGCCAGGGAGCTTATAATGATGTGGAGGAATGCGGCCCGGTCGCCCGCTGGACATGGGGATACTTTGCGGCTGATTTTGTACTGGAAGACGGGCAGTGGAAAATCTGGCATTTGCAATACCTGAATGATGTGGATTGCATTTGCGGTCAGAGCTGGGCTGATGTACAAGAACCTTTGCCAGCACTGCCTGAATTTGCAGAGTTGGGTACATTTTCATACCCGGAATACAGTGTGCTTCAGAATTTCCGAGAACTATACAGCGCAAATCGACCTGCTACGCTGACTCCTGAGATACCTGAACCATATGAAAATTTTGCTAGCACTTTCAGCTATGGCGTAAAAAAGGAGGCTTAATAATGCGTGTGTATGATGATTACGAACAAATGCTTCGCGTCTGGGATGTAGAGGAGATTAAAAAGCTTGCTAATAAGCGAGTTTATTATCAGATTAACCAGTGGGCGGAGAAGGAGCTAGATGAGCTATGGACAAAGGAACGGGCTGACACCGCGTCTTTCGGAGAAAATACCGGTTTTTATGTAGGAATGGAGACAATTCGTGGGTGGTATACGACCTTGCCTTCTGGTACTGGTTGCTACACGGCTCATCCTATCACTACTGCTGTTGTGGAGCTTGCGGGGGATGGACAGGCAGCTAGAGGTCTTTGGACTTGTATTGGCCAGGAGACAGTTCCAGGTAAAGCGATGTGGCTTCTGGGTAAAGTGGCGATGGATTTTGTTCGAGAGAATGGGGCGTGGAAGATCTGGCACGTTGTAGAGGCGAATGACATTTCCTCTGAGGCTGGAACGAACTATTCTGAAGGTGACCCTTATTGGGAACCAGAGACAGATCCCGTGGTCGCAGCTTTTGGTGAGCCGACAATCAAGGCGTTGACACATGATCCGAACTTCAACTGGTGGGACAATTATCCTGCGCCGCCGCAGCCCTATGAGACTTTTACAGAAGATGAAAGCTATGGGCCGGAAGGATTTAAAGGAACATATAATAAAGGTTTAGAAGTAAAACAGGGAGGAAATTACATATGAATGAAATTTCTTTGCATCAGCGGGTATTAAATGCGGTAGGTAGCCAGGCTGTTGAAAACGTCAAAGGGCTGCATAGCTATTATCACGGTCGGGCTGATGCAACCAGCGAATGGGCAAACCTTTGGTCGAGAAGTGATGATTGCTCTTGGGCACATGCTTTTGGTCGTATGCGGGGCTTTGACCAGGTTTGGTACGGCTCTGTAACGGAATATGATAAGATGGCCATGGAAAACTGGCTTGCAATGTATAAGAGATATCCTGAGATCGGTGGTAAGGATCCACGTCCACTGCTGGAGTGTTCCGTCCACACACTTGTCACAGATATTATTGAGGTAGCATCAGATGGCAAGACGGCCAGAGGGTCTTTCATAACACCAGGCCTAATCCATTCACGCCTGAATCCTCACGGAAGCAAATACTGCGGCATTATGTGGGAACGCTATGGCTCAGATTTTATATGTGAGGACGGACAGTGGAAATACCTCCACGAGCATGTCTGCCCAGATATTATGGGCAAACTGGATATAGGAAACTGGGCAGCAGATGAATTTGATGCGCTGGCCCACCCGGAAAGGGAGCGCGAGATGCCTCCTTTGCTGGAAGGTCCTCCAGTCACAGATCCCGGTCCGATGCATATGCCCTATTCAGTGATCTCAGCGCCTCCCAATACAGTCCCCTGGCCAGAACCCTATGAGACAATGGATGACAATAATACATATACAAAGAAGAACTATACCCATGTTATTAACTTTTCCTCGTTGGGAAAGGTTCTGGGTGTGAAGGAAGAGGAATTTACACCTCCGATCCCTGATGGAAAGCCCATGAAGCGTCAAATCTGGACATTGGATGCGGTTCAGCAGGCTATTGAAAGTGTCAAAAAGCACAAAATCCCTGGTACCAAAGTTGCTTTGGATGGACATTTGGAATTTTGGATTATAATGGCCGTGGCTAAGTCGCTGGAGCCGGAGTGTGAATGCTTTTATGTCGCGCCGGGTGAAGAGGGAATGCCAAAGCCAGGTGCACCGATGAAGTTTGTAAACATTCCTTTTTATCCGGTGTCTTGGGGCAAGGCTGGCCCGCAAGGTTTCAGTGCAAGTGTGTCAGAAGAGGGAGACATCGTTTACATTGATTTCAAGGTAGATGATGATGTTTCCTGGATGGATCAGCTGAATGTGATAGCGCCACATCTTACGTTGCCGATTGTGCCTGAAGGAAAAACACTCTGCTTTAAGGCTGAAGCCCATTTCCCGATTATGTGGGTTGTTTTGAAGGCATATGAGAAATGCGCAAAGAGTATATTCTGTGCTGGTCGAGCTGACAATGCTTACAGATGCTACCTTCCAGGAGGAGGACATTCTCTGGGAGATTCTCTTCCTTTCCGAAAATAAATCAATAAATCAACGGTGCTGTGGCAAAAATTGCCACAGCACCATTTGAAAAATAGCTACAAATAGGAGATTATAATGACAGATCGAATCATTTACAGTCATCTTTTGGCTCCCATCAAACTTGCGGGGCTGACGTTAAAAAATCGCATGTTTTCTTCGCCCACTTCGCTGTCACCTCTGGACTGTGCAGAACACTATACAAAAGAAAATATTGAATACTATAAGCTGCGTGCGCTAGGTGGAGTAGCACTTGTAACAGTAGGTGATGCCATTGTAGATTTGGATACTGGCCGCAGCCACCCGGAGCAAGTTGGGATTAACGATCCGACAGCTGCCCCATACTTTATCGCTTTGGTCGATGCGATTCATTCTGGCGGTGCAGCAGCATCTGTTGAGATAGATCACGGCGGTGCACTTTCTCCTCCAGAGTATATTAAGGGGGACAAAGCAATCGGCCCTTCCGGGTATATTGATTCATGGGGGGACGAGGTGCTGGAAATGACAGAAGAACAAATATATTGGCTAGCGGATCGTTATGCTGAAGGAGCTAAAAATGCGAAAGCCTATGGCTTTGATATGGTGATGCTGCATGGTGGACATGGATGGCTTATTCATCAGTTTATTTCTCCAGTCACAAATCATCGCGCAGACAAATGGGGAGGTTCGTTGGAAAATCGTATGCGATTTCCACTGCTGGTAGTAGAGCGGGTCAGGCAGGCTGTTGGACGCCAGTTTCCCATAGAAATGCGTATTTCAGGGGTGGAATATGCTATTGGCGGTTATGGGTTGGAGGAAGGTATCGAAATCGCAAAAATGCTGGATGGAAAAGTCGATTTAATTCATGTTTCAGCAGGAACACAGCAGGAGGAATACTCTGCTGTGCTGATGCACCCCGGTGCGTTTCAAAAGGATATGTATAATGGGTATTTGGCAGCAGAGATAAAAAATGTGTCAAGACACCCGTTGTCACTGTTGGCGCTTTCAATATACCAGAGGATATGGAGCGATTTATGTTCGAGACTAGTGTAGATTGCATCGCGATGGGCCGTGCGTTGGTAGCAGATCCGTTTCTTCCTCGTAAAGTTATGATGGGTCGGACAGAAGATATTACACCCTGCATCCGATGTGGAGAATGTCTTAGCGGGCTGATAAAGTATCGCTCTCTTCGTTGTACTGTGAATCCAATAATAGGTCGTGAATGTGATGTCTTTCATCCACTTCCCACTTATGTCAAAAAAAGGTTCTGATCGCAGGCGGCGGACCCGGCGGAATGCAGGCGGCTCTTGAGGCTACAGCCAGAGGACACCAGGTAATTCTTTGTGAAGCAGGAGAGAAGCTGGGAGCACTGAAATTTGCAGATAATGACTGTTGGTTTAAAGAGCCTATGCGGCGCTGGCGGGAGTATCAGATAGCGAAGGTTTTACGCAGTGGCGCAGAGGTGCGACTGAATACGATGGTTACAAAGGAATTAGTGACTGAGGTAAATCCGGATGTGCTGATTATAGCAGTGGGCGGAGAACCGTTTGCAATACCTGTTCCTGGAGCAGATGGCTCTAATGTCGTCTTTGGTGCTTATCTTACGCCACAGACAAAGATTGGAAAGAATGTTGTCATTATCGGAGGTGGTTTCATCGGTTGTGAAGAAGCAATTGACTTGGCGCATAAAGGCCATGAAGTGACAATTTTGGAAATGCTTGACGACCTTGCCTCTGAGTGTGGACGTATGCACCGTTTGGGACTGATACACGAATTGGAAAATGAACATATTCATAAGGCTGTTGGAATGCGCTGTACCAAAATCGATATTTCTGGCGTATACGCAATGAATAAAGAGGGAAAAGAGATATTCTATCCATGCGATACGGTAGTAATGGCCTCCGGCATGCGCTCCCGTAGTACGCAGGTCAGTGCGTTGCAAGGACTGGTAGGGGAAACCTATGTTATAGGGGATGCTCGTAAAGCGTCTAAGATTATGAACGCAACAAGGGATGCCTATGATGCAGTTACTGCTTTGGGCTATATGTAAGCTTTATAAAAATAGAGAACATATTTTAATAAAATTCGTACAAGAATAAAAATGTTGGGTGCAACCCTCCAATCTTGGAGGCACTGCCCAACATTTTTTAAAGCTGTTCGTTTTATTATGTTTCATAATACTGCAACAGGAAGCTGGAAAATTCCGGGATGAGAGGGTTTTCATTTCGTTTATCCCAAACGCAGCAGAGATAGCTGTCCAAACCTAGGGGGATACTTTGGAGCGCATCTCCGTCCCGAAGATAACCAAAACGGGCATCGCAAACAGCCATGGAGGGAATGGCCTGCAGGCAGGCGATGACTGTGCGGAAACTGGGCATTTCGATATGCTCTCCCTCTGGCAGCCCCAGACGAATACTCATGCGGCGGGATATTTCTGCCCATTCCTCCCGTGTCCAGGGACCATAGGAAGCGTCTAATTGAGGGATACCTCTGCATAAGTCTGGCAGGCGCTGGTCTCTCAGCTTTATATCAGGAGGGAGGGGCGGCATATGGGACAGGTACAGACGTAAATCCTCCTTGGCAAAGCGGACAACCTCGCAATCGTTGTCATTGATGATCTGCGTATCGCACATAATGGCTATGTCTATCTCCCGTTGTTGGAGAGCTGAGTATATATCCCGGTTAGCGAATTGTGTGCAGCTTATGTTTACTGTTTCGTGTTCCTCTGCAAAAGCGGAAAGACCTCCAGTGATTGCGCCAACAGTGTCCACGCATTCCGACAAACCAACGCTCAGACTCATGGACAGATTGCTGTAAAGCTCCTCAATGCTTTGCATGGTACTGTTGTACAAGCCTATCCACTGGGCAGCAAAACTAAGAAATCGCTGTCCTGCATCGGTTAGAGCTACGCCGTCCCGACGTCGGTCAAAAAGCTGGACAGACAGCTCCTTTTCCAGATTTTGAATGTTCTGACTGACCGTCTGAACGGAGAGGTATGCATCCTTGGCCGCTGCGGCAAAGCTGCCGGTGTGTGCTGCCGCCAGGAAACAGTCGATCTGTGCCGTCGTCATAAGACCGCGCCTCCTTTTTCCAGAATCAGCGCTTCTAATTGAGCGGCCAGGGGATGGTTCCCATCGAAGGGGCGACATAGCACTACGGAGGCGTTGACGCCGGTGGACAACATAGAGTAGACGCCATTGTTTCCGATGGCGTCTATTTTTGTGCCAAATGCCAGTGCTTTTTTCATCAGCACATTCAGACTTACAGATCCCATGTTAGGGTATATCTCCAACCGGTTCAAAACAAAACCTATTCGGATGCACAGGCGGGCTACCCTGGCTCGAATACCGCTTTCGTCTGATTCCCCGGCGGGGGCGGCGATTTGTGTATAGAGGGAGAGTTTATTTATATCATAATTAATTCGGCTGTTGCCCATGAGATAGATCGGCTCCTCTGAAACCTTGTCCTCCTTCCAGGCCACCGGCAGATGAGTAGCACCGTAATGGGTGGTCAACAGAAGATCCAGGTTCCCCTCCGTAGCCGACTGACTCATTTCCTCCCAGTTCAGATCATAGACCAGCAGCCTCGCCCGTGGGTTCAGGGACTGGAAGGTACTGATGGCGTCCCGGAGCCAAACAGGACAGCCCAGCCATTGATCCCAGCCGAGCCGAATAGGCTGTTCTGCGGCAGGCCGAACGCTTTCCAGGTATTGCCGGAGAAGTTTATCCCGTGTGCTGAAATAGCCAAGCATATATTCTCCCGCCCTGGTCAGACAGACGTTTTGAGTGTTTCGTACAAACAGAACGAGATCCAGCTCCTCCTCCAGCGTTCGGATATGGCGGCTGACCGCCTGCTGGGAGATCATAAGCTCGCGGGCGGTAATGGAGAAGCTGTTCGTCCTGGCCACGGAGGTAAAGCAAAAAATATCCAGCCAGTTCATGTCATGCCTCCTGAAAATGGTTGTGAGAGAACAACCATGCTGGCGCATTGATAAGAAAAGTACAAATAGACAAGGTTACGACGTGGCAATGGATGTCTCATCAAGTGAAATTATAAACGGAAAGGAAGAAAAAAGTCAAGGCGAATGGGCCAACAGGAAGTGAATTTGCATAAAAATTTACAATTCGGAATCACTAATTTAGTTGAGGAGGCCAAACCGAATAACTGATTTTCAAATCCGGTCGATTGTGATATGTTTATCTCGCCAAAGGGAACGGGAGCCTGCGTCCAGCCCGTAGCCGGAGGAAAAATATTAAGTCAGATAGGAGATACCACAATGTTTGGAAAAAACAATGCGAAGTTCCGCAACAATGCCATCATGCTGTTGGTTCTGGGATTTCTTTGCTACTACCTGTTCTGTGTTATCACGGGAGAGCAGATAAATCTGCTGACCACAACGCTCATTGAGGAGACGGGCTGGACGATCACCGCCGTCACCAATACCATGACCTATGGAAGCCTGCTGGCAGTGGTGATGATATTTGTCATCAACACCCTGTTTATGAAATTTAACTCTAAGATCCTGATGGTTGGTACTACCTTCGTTGTAGCCGGTATGATTGCCCTGATGGGTTTGTCCTCTGTGACCCTGAGCATGGCCACCTTCATTATCGCCTGGTTTATTCTTCGCGTTGTGATCGTTATTCTACAGCACGGCACGAATCTGATGTGTACAAACTGGTGGAGCAAAAACCGGGGCAAGGCTTTGGGCATAGCCACCATCGGCGCCCCAGCCGCCAGTGCTACCTTTGTAGCCATTACTACGGCTGGTACTACGGCAGGGATGCGTTTTTCCGGGCTGTATTATGTGTTTGCCGGAGTCATCGTGGTTATCGGTATCCTGATGGCGATATTCTATAAGGATAATCCAGAGGACTGCGGTCTCTATCCTGACGGTGCGCTGACACCGCCTCCTGCGGAGAAGGAGATGAAGGAGGGCAGCACAATGACTGCCAAAGAGGTTCTGACCCGCGGTGACAGCTGGCTGGTCATCGTCTCCTTTGGCATCCTGTACTTCGGCATTACCTGTATCACTGCCTATTTTGCCACGGTCATGATTTTCAAGGGCGTCGCTACCAGTACCTATCTGGTTGCTCTGTCCGTTGGCGCTATCATTGGTGTCCCAATCAGTTTCCTGCTGGGCGTGATTGATGATAAGTGGGGTACGCCCATAGCGTCCATCGTCATGGGTATTTTCTACATTATAGGATTCCTGGGCATGGTTTTGACCGATAGCGACAGCACGATTGCCACAATTATGATGGCGACGATCGGCTATGCTGCTATCACCGGCGGCTGCCCGAATCTGAACCCGTCCATCAACACCTATGTGTTTGGCCGGAAGAATTATTTGGCTGCCTCCCGTATCGTTATGGCTGCCCAGGGCGTCATCGCTGCCTTTGCCAATATGTATATGGGTGCGTTCATCAACGCAGGAAATCCTAACGGAGCCTATTTGGGCCTCTGTGGAGCGGTTGTTGTGGCAATCATCCTGCTGGCAATTTTGGCCAGAAAGCCCGCCTGCGATTCGGAGGAGGCTGTTGCCGCCCGTGCAGCCGCAGAAAAGGCATGAAATTACTAAGCTATCTTCATAAGTTTTCTTCGCTCTTCTAAATTCTTAACACATTGCAGGGGGCACCAGCCCTCTGCAATGTGAAGGAGTGGAGCTTGACCGATAAGGAGGAGTCCGGCAATGACAGATTATCAGAAGATGTACGCAGACAAGCAGCGCACTATCCCGGAGGCCCTGGAGCTGGTAAAAAGCGGGGATGTGATATTCAGCACCAACAACTACTCCGAACCGGCGGGGTTCCTGTCCCATCTCCATGAAATCGCCCCCCGGGTGGAAAACGTCCGGGTCTGGAAGGGCCGCAGCGGGGAGTATC
>JAJQFY010000129.1:12836-14212 GCA_021200935.1 Oscillospiraceae bacterium | reverse complement strand
GCACATAACATTATCCGGCGCAGCGGCCATGAGTCTTGACTGCTGTGCCGGATTTTTTCCTAAAGCGTTCCGCAGGAATGCGAAGTCCATCCCCGACGGGGATGTTTAAAAGGGGTTTGGGGATTCCTTAGCCAGCCGCTTATATCGGAACTCTTTACCCAACAACCCCGCACGCACCTTCCGCGGTATGCGCTTCTCTCGGTCTGTTCTCCAGATTTGTGATGCTTTCCTTTAAAATGCGGAGGGTTTCCTCCTGGGGGTATACGAGATGACTGCCGGGCAGGGAGTGGAGGAAGGTCTGAAACGCCTGACAGATGGATTTTTCCGCGACGTGAACATGACAGCAGCAGGGGCCGTACATAAACGCCGCCGTGGTGTCAAAGTGCAGCTCCGTATCGCTGCCTATGTACAGAGAAAGGTAATTGGGAAGCCGCAAATTCGAGGGGTTCGCAATCAGGCCGCTTATCTGGCCGCTGGCGATTTCATCCCGAAGCTGAGACAAAAAATAAATCCTTTCCTCCACCTCAAAAGGGGGAATACAGGAGGGCAGCGCAAGGATAACGCCGGTCTCGGCAAAATCGCGCAGTCCCTTTTCCGTAAATACTGTGTAATAGTTTTCCGAAACGCTCCGCAGAAAGGCGGAGCGCTTTTCCGTTTGCTCCCATAAAGTCTGATGAGGGCCTTCCGCAGATGAGAAATGCCTTGCAATGATTTCCGGCGTAAAATATCGGCCCAAACAGGGCTGATACGTCAAAAACCGAAGCCCGTTTTTGTTGTCGGTCTCGCCGGGGTCTGGCAGCGCGTCGTATACCTCAGCTTTATAGGATACCAGAAGGTCACAGCTCGTCAAAAGGCGCTGGAAATATTCCGAGAAATGCTGAATCAAATAATCAGAACACTGAATTTGAGCGGTCAGGCAATCGGGCGAAAGCTGTATGAGATAGTGGGGCGTAATGATATAGTAATTCAGCGGGTTCACAATACTGGGGCGGTCATAAAAATAATACGGCGAATAGCGGCCATGTGATACCAGGCATATGGGGAGAATCTGGTTTAGCTGCCCTATCTTTTGGGTGCAATCGCTGCCGGTGGTGGGAAAACAAAGCAGATGCTCCACGCGAAGATTTGCGCCGCCTGCCCAAAGCTCTACAAGGGTTTTGGTAAGGTCAAGCCGATCCGGCAAAAACATTTGAATTTTTGCGTCCTCTGTGTTGACGGCCTCATAGGCCAATACCCTTTGAACCGCGTTTTCAACGGCGTACTCCCCGCAAATCAGACGACTGGACTTGTCGGCAGGGGAAATTCCCAAATTTTCCAATCGGGGGGGGGGACCGTCAGAAAATCCAATATTTGATAGCTGATTCAAAAGCCCCCGG
>JAJQFY010000129.1:0-12826 GCA_021200935.1 Oscillospiraceae bacterium | reverse complement strand
CGCCCCCCCCCGCCCCCCCCCCCCCCCCCCCCACCCCCCCCCCCCCCCCCCCGCCCCCCCCCCACCCCCCCCCCCCGCCCCCCCCCCCCGTCAGAAAATCCAATATTTGATAGCTGATTCAAAAGCCCCCGGATGGCCTGCTGGTTGTTCCAGTTGTCCTCTCCCTGAAAAAGCATATCGTATAACAGAAAAAATTCCTGGCGTTCCTCCAGCGAAAGCTGAAAATGATTCGCCAGCGCGTAAACCACCTTGAATGGCAGAATCCGCTCGTCTGTCAGCGCCTTGTGAATGGAGGTGCGCTCCGCGCCGATGCTGCGGGCCACGGCGGAAATGGATTCACCCCTGTTATCCAGTAGGGTTTTTAGGTAGACGCTGAATTTTGACATAAGAGAGGGACTCCTTTTGAATAGAATGGCATAAGCGATACTGAATTTCTGTGACAATGCGTTGCGGGATAATTTGCTTTGCCTTCAAATTATACAACAAACGAAAAGAAATTGGAAACACGGAATGTGACAAAAATTTGAGAATATCCGTCACACATTTTGTCACACGTTGAAAGATGTCCGGCTCCATAGTAAAATGACATTGCTAATATAATGCACAAGGTATTGCTGTACCCGTATTTTACAATTTGTTATTCCAAAATTTTATATTATAAAGGAGTAAAAACCATGAAGAAGATCCTAACCCTTGCCTTGGCTCTGTGCCTGTGCCTTGGCGTCTTGACTGTGGGCGCGTCGGCGGATGGTTCCGGCAGTCTCAGCATGACCGCTGACGCTACCAGCGTCCAGCCCGGCGACACGGTAACGGTCACGGTCAGCGTGGCCAGCAACCCCGGCACCTGCCTGCTGGAGCTGCTCATCAGCTATGACGAGACCCGCCTGGAGAAGGTGAGCTATGACTACACTGGAATGACGGATGTTTCCGGCGCTTGGGCTGTCTCAACCAACGCGATTTGGGATGCCAGTGAGAACAGCACCTACGCCGGCCAGATTCTGACCCTGACCTATAAAGTGCTGGACAGCGCGGAGGACGGAGACGCAAGCATTTCAGTTACCTGCAACAGCGCCATGGATTGGGATACTATGGAGGACGTAGCGTTTTCCGGCGCGTCCGTCACGCTGACCGTGTGCGGCGAGCATACCTATGACGAGGGCGTTGTTACCACCGAGGCCACCTGCACCGAGGACGGCGTCATGACCTACACCTGTACCAAGTGCGGGGCTACTTACACCGAGGCCATCGCGGCCACCGGCCATAGCCATGACGAGGGCGTTGTCACCACCGCGGCTACCTGCACCGAGGACGGCGTCGTGACCTATACCTGCACCAAGTGTGACGATACTTACACCGACGTGGTTGCGGCCACTGGCCACACGGTCGTGACAGATGCCGCCGTGGCGGCTACCTGCTCCGCTACCGGCCTGACCGAGGGCTCTCACTGCTCCGTCTGCGGCGAGGTCATCGTGGCCCAGGAAGTGGTCGAGAAGCTGGAGCATACCTGGGATGAGGGCGTCGTCACCACCGAGGCCACGTCCACCACGGACGGCGTAAAGACCTACACCTGCACCGTCTGCGGCGAGACCAAGACCGAGACCATTGCGGCTACCGGCACCAGCGGCGGCTCTGGCAGCGGCTCCAGCGGCTCCAGCGGCTCCAGCGGCTCCAGCGCGGCCACCTCTCCTCAGACCGGGGACGAGACCAATGTGGCCCTGTGGGTCGTGCTGGCCCTGGCCTGCCTGGGCGGTATGACCGTCCTGGTCGTTTCCCGGAAGCAGAAGAACAACTGATAAACCACCTGTCGTACAGCGCCCGGTCTTTTGGTAGATTGGGCGCTGTTTTACCATTCAGCAAGGAGAAAAAGGCGTATGAAAAGATTATTTGCCCTGACCCTGGCCCTGTGCCTGTGCCTGGGCTGTCTGGCGGTAAGCGCGTGGGCGGACGGAGAGGGAGCCATCAGCATGACGGCCTCCACTGCCGTTGCCAGCCCTGGGGACACGGTGACGGTGACAGTCAGCCTGGACAGCAATCCGGGTACATGCCTGCTGGAGCTGATTATATCCTATGACGAGACACGCCTGGAAAAGGTGGGGGATTACGCGGAGACCAGCGGCTCCATGGATGGCAGCGGCGTGTGGACCTTCGGCTCTAATGCCATTTGGGACAACGACAGCAACAGCAGCTATACCGGCGCCATTGCCACCCTGACCTATCGGGTGCTGGACGACGCCCCGGAGGGCCAGGCGGACATCAGCATTTCCGTCCGCTCCGCAATGGATTGGGACACCCTGGAGGACGTTTCCTTCACCGTCACTCCTGCGTCCGTGACGGTGGAGAGCGGCTGCGACCACGTTTATGACGACGGGGTGGAGGACGCCAGCGGGGCCACCACCTACACCTGCACCATTTGCGGCTACAGCTATACGGACACGCCCGCAGCGGAGGCCCAGTCCGCCGCAGCAGAGACCGCTGAGAATTTGGATGCGGACGAGACAGAGCCGGAGGCTGATGAATACACTGAGAGCGAGACCTCTTCCGATTTTGAGGACAGCGCCCAGGAGGAGACCCGGGCGGAGGAGACCGCTGAGACGATTAACACGACAGAGAGCAGCGCAGGCGAAAGGGAGACAAAATCCTTTCAGCCCACTATTGTCTTCTGGATTGCCCTGGCTGCCGCCATTCTCGGCATTGTGGTGATTATTGTGGTTGCCGCAACCGGGAGAAGGGATAGATGGTGACACAAGAGGATTCTATCTTCCGGATCCCTTTTGGGGACGGAGGAATGGGATGTCAATTTATGACAAAATAATAACAGAAATAACGGGAAGGAAAGATGAACCATGAAAAAATTACTCACAAAATGGTTGGCTCTGCTGCTGGTGCTGACCCTGTCCCTGTCCGGCATGACCGGCCTGGTTTTCGCCACCGAGGAACCTGATCCGGCGGCTGCGGAAGCGGAGGAGACCACGGAAGCGACGGAAGCGGCGGCTGCGGAGGAGGACGCCCAAGCCGCAGACGAAACGGCGGAGGAAAGCGCCGCCCAGGAGGAAACCGAAGCCGAGGAAGCTGAGGAAGTCGAGGAGACAGAAGCCGAGGAAGCCGAGGATTCCGCCCCTGAGCCGTCCTCCGAGGCAGAGGAGGACGTGACGACGGAGGAGACCGCAGAGACCCAGGCGGAGACAGTGGACAGCGCCGAGGCGGAGGTCTATTACGAGGAAGTCGTCTACATAAACCCCCTCTACGCAGACGTCATCACAGAGGACGACCTGACCCAGCCTGTCACGACCATCAACAGCGCCCTGGCCGCCGATGTGGACTACGATGACTATGGGACAGAGAGCGAGGCGGCTGATACGCTGCGGGAAGGGCTTGAGGCACGGGATGAAACCATCACCGTTTACATTGCAGCGGATTACTATGCTAAATCCATGACGTCGTCCGTTTTCGCTGAAGCCATAGAGCATACAGGCGTTTCGACCCAGGGGGATTACCTCAAATGGCAGTACGCCGGCTATAACGTTAGCATCAGATATACTTCCGAAAGCAGCGTTTACTATATTACGATTACCTACACCGTAACCTACTATACCACTGCCGCGCAGGAGGCGGAGCTGACGGCTGCGCTGGAGGATGTGATGGATTCCCTGGAGCTGGATAGTAAAAGCGAAATAGAAAAGGTGTGTGCCATTTACGAGTATATCTGCGAAAACGTTACCTATGATTATGACACCCTGTATGACAACTCCTATAAGCTGAAATACACGGCCTATGCCGCGCTGACCAATGGCACCGCTGTCTGCCAGGGCTACGCGCTGCTGCTGTACCGCATGATGCTGGAGGCCGGGATAGACGCCAGGCTTATTGCGGGAAATAGTACAACCCACGGATGGAACATTGTAGAGCTAGATGACCTTTACTATAATGTGGACTCGACCTGGGACGCTGGCAAAACAACATATGATTATTTCCTGCTGTGCAACGATAATTTTACCAGTCACACCAGAGATGAAGAATATGATACGACTGCTTTCAATACGACCTACCCCATGGCTGAACATGATTATTATGGCTGCACCAACTCGCAGGCGCATTCCTATGTCGGCGAAGTAACGACAGCGGCCACCTGCACGGAAGACGGCGTGATGACCTATACGTGCAGCGGCTGTGGTGACGCCTACACCGAGACCATTGCCGCAGCCGGGCATAACTATGTGGGGGCGGTGGCAACCGCGGCGACGGCGAAGACCAGCGGCGTGATGACCTATACCTGCTCCGCCTGCGGCAACAGCTATACGGAGGTCATTTCCCCCACCGCCGACATCAGCGGGGATGGGACAGTGAATGGCCGAGATTTGGTTTTCCTCCGCCGGTACCTGGCCCGGATGAGCGTGACCATCAACGAAGACGCGGCGGACGTGAACGGGGACGGCTATATAAACGGCAGGGATTTGATTTATCTGCGGAAGCTCCTGGCGGCGTGAAGGAAAATACCGTTTTTGTAAAATAAGGACAGAAAGGGAAAAATATGCAAAAGAGAGTTTTATCTGTTCTGCTGATTTTGGTTATGTGCCTTTCTCTGCTGCCAGCCGGTGTGCTGGCGGCAGAGGAGGCGGAGGACGAGGCAGAGAATGTGGGGGCCTCCGAGGCTGAGACGGAGGTCATAGAGGACACCGGGACGGACGGCACGGCAGAGGAATCTGCCGAAGCCGCCGAGACGGTGGAGGAAACCGATGAAGCCGGGGAATCCGCCGAGGAGGAGACCCCCGAGGCAGGGGAATCCGCCGAAGCGGAGACCCCCGAAGCCGCCGCCGGGGACGGAGAGAACGGGGAAACCGGGGAATTGTCCCCGTCTGCCAGTGCGGCCGCAGAGCACACAGAGGCATCCGAGACGATTTCGGAATCCGAGGAAGACATAACCACAGAGGAAGCTGTTACCGAAGAAGCGGAAACCGTGGACAGCAGCACCGTGGACAGCGGCTCCTGCGGTACCAACGTGACCTGGACGCTGGACAGCGCCGGCGTCCTGACCATCAGCGGCACGGGGGAGATGACAAGTTCACCCTGGCGGACAAGCTATGCAGACGAAATCAAAAGCGTGGTTATCCAGAGCGGCGTTACGAGTATAGCAGCGTATGCGTTTTATGGCTGCGCCAATATGACCAGCGTCACGATACCGGCGAGTGTCACCAGCATTGGTGAATGCGCGCTTGCAGCCTGTACGAGTTTAGCGAACATTACCGTTTCAGGGGACAATACAGTATATTCCGCAGCAGATGGAGTGCTGTTCAATAAAAGTAAGACAGAATTGATTATATATTCGGCTAAAAAATCCGGAGCATATACAATTCCCAGCACCGTCACCAGTATTGGAGCGTATGCCTTTGCCGACTGCACCGCGCTTACAGGCGTTACAATTCCCAGCAGCGTGACCAGCATCGGAGATGGGGCTTTTTGGAATTGCACCGGCTTGACAGACGTTACGATACCCGCTAAAACTACATACCTTGGGGGCGGAGCCTTCTATAATTGCAGCAATTTAAGAAGCGTCACCATAAATGGCAGCATTACCAGCATTGGGAATGTTACCTTCTATAACTGTAGTCTTCTGACCAGTGTTGAAATTCCTGCAAGCGTCACCAGCATTGGAGCCAGCGCGTTTCGCTTCTGCACCAGCTTAACAAGCGTCACCATACCCGCGAAGGTTTCCAGCATTGGCAATTACGCCTTTGCCAGCTGCACAAGTCTCACCAGCATTGAGGTTTCCGCGGGCAACAACTATTACTGCTCCGAAAACGGGGTTCTTTACAACAGCAGCAAAACAGCATTGATTTCTGTGCCGGGTAAAATGAGCAGTGTGAATATAGCGAATACTGTTACCAGCATAGAAACCGGCGCGCTCTGCGGCTGCACGCTGACAGCGGTAAAAATACCAAGCTCTGTCACCAGCATTGGAACGAACGCCTTCCTGGAGTGTGATTATCTTGAGAGCGTTTATTACGCAGGCACCACATCAAATTGGAATAGCATTACCATAAGCACCGGCAACGACGATCTGACAGCGGCCTCCATTCAATATAATTATGACGGCAGCATCGTAGGCGACATGGATATCGAGCAGCTATCCATAACGAACAGCGGCATAGAAATCACCTGGAACGCGGATGTAAACGCGGAGGGGTATTCTATTTATCGCAGACTTTCCACGAGCAGTACATACAGCGCCATTGCAACCATTACGGATGGAGCGACGGACAGCTATGTGGATAAAAATGTAACGTCTGGTCAAACCTATTATTACTACGTTTGCGCCTATGTGGGGAATTTTGAAAGTGGCTATTCAGAAAAATGGATTACCTATATGACGAATTTGGTGACAAGCGTAAGCAATCCCTCCCAGGCGGCCAGCTCCAACGCGGGATATCAAGATTATTACTATGCTTCCTCGCAGGTATCCTCTACCCTTGTGGAGATGGACAACGGTTATATGCGGGTAGAGTATATGGGCAGCGGAAAAATTGTTGTCGAGTATTATGACAACGATTATAACCTCCTGTCTCAGAAGTATATAACGGGCGAGCTGGGTATATACGGCGGTTTTTATGCGGGAGAGGATGCCTATTATCTGGTTTATGGGCAGACGAACTATGACGAGGATGATTCCGTCGAGGTTGTTCGCGTGGTTAAGTACAGCACAAGCTGGGAGCGCCTGGGGCAGGCGAGCCTGTACGGGGCGAATACCACAATCCCTTTTAATGCTGGAAGCTGCCGCATGTATGAATACAACGGTTATTTGTATGTTCGCACCTGTCATACAATGTATACCACGTCGGATGGATTAAACCACCAGGCGAATATGACCATTCAAATTCGCACAGCGGATATGAAAATAACAGATTCTGCCTATCTTGTCGCTGGCAGCGGCGCGGGCTATACAAGCCATTCCTTCAATCAGTTTATTCTTGTGGATGACAGCGGAAACCTGATTGGCTTGGATCATGGGGACGGCGCTCCCAGGTCTGCGGTTTTGATAAAAAGTGAGACCAAAGCCGGCGCTGATTCCTTTGGCGAGGACTGCACTTATGTCAATGTGTTCGAGTTTCAAGGTGATTACGGCAACAACTACACCGGCGCGTCCCTTGGCGGCCTGGAGTATTCCAGCTCGTCCTATCTGGTGGCGGGGAACTCCGGGGCCCAGGCCCGCAACTGGAGCAGCAATTCCACCCGGAATATCTTTGTCACCGTTACCTCCCGCAGCAATTTCAGCGAGAGCGGAACGACGGTGAAATGGATCACCAGCTATGCCGAGGGCGGCAGTGTGTCCGCCTCTACGCCCCAACTGGTGAAGCTCGGCTCGGACTCGTTTTTGCTTCTCTGGACAACCACGGAGAACAGCGCCACAAAGCTGAATTATGTGTACCTGGACGGAAAGGGGAACACCACGACCTCAATTTATACGGTAAACGGCCTGCTGTCCGACTGCCAGCCCATCGTGTCCGGCGGCGTCGTTACCTGGTATGTCACCAGCGGGTCTGCGCCGGTCTTTTACACGATTGACGAGAATGGTACATTCTCCGCCAGCACCCTCATTGGAGATATTAACATGGACGGAACCGTCAACGGTAGAGATTTAATTTACCTCCGCAAGCGCCTGGCCGGGAACAGTGTTACCATAGACGAGGAGGCTGCGGACGTAAACCAGGACGGCAATATCGACGGCAAGGATCTGATTTTTCTCCGCAAGATTTTGGCCAGTAATTAAATAAATTGTTCCCGCGCCCGGAAAAGCAGCGCGCCGGGCCAATACAACAACAACTGGCCGTCCAATAATCGGGCGGCCAGTTGTTTATTTGAAGTCAGACATAACCATGATGCCGCGCCTGCCCAATTTGCCAAATTTCGCCCGGTTGTATAGGTTTGCGAGATTTGCGGATAATAAATCCTGTCAAACAAAAAGCTGACAGGAGGATAAAGATGAAAGCAACAGGGATAGTGCGCCGGATAGACGACCTGGGGCGGGTCGTCATCCCCAAGGAGATCCGCCGCACCATGCGTATCCGAGAGGGCGACCCGCCACAGATAACATGGCAGCCGTGGCAGAAATTTTGCTTCGCGCTGTTGGATTTAGCCAAACGGCAGGGCTGGAAATAATACATAATCAGGTTGTTGCAAATAGACAACAGCGCCTTCTCGGCGGCAGTGATTTGATTCATGCGTTTTTGAGTCTTTGAAATTTGCTTTTTCGTGCAGATGAACGAACTAGAATCTTGCTTTTTCGTGATTTACAGGTTATAATCAGACCATAACCAGGATATACTCTCCACATAGGAAGTGATTATATGCTGAAAAGAAAAATCTACGATGAGCTTGTTGCCTGGAAAAACAGCAGCAACGGTGCGACCGCCATGATGATTGACGGAGCGCGTCGCGTTGGTAAAAGCTATATTGCCGAGACCTTTGCCAGGTCGGAATATAAAAGCTATATTCTGATTGACTTCGGACAGGCTCCAACGGATGTATTGGATTTGTTTGTCAACGACAGCTACGATCTTGACCTTTTTTTGCGAAGCTTGCAGCCTTTTACTCCACGACGCTCTATAAACGTGAGTCCCTGATTATCTTTGACGAGGTACAGCAGTATCCCAGAGCGTGTCAGCTCATTAAATACCTTGTTGCTGACGGTCGGTTCGATTATCTTGAGACAGGCTCGCTGATTCGCCTGAAAAAGAATGTGCAGGATATTATCATCCCGTCAGAAGAGGAACACATTGAAATGTTTCCGCTGGACTTTGAAGAGTTTCTGTGGGCAATGGGCGACGAAGCGACTTATCCGCTGATACGGCGTTGCTTTGAAACAAAGAAACCTCTCGGGGCAGCGCTTCACCGAAAGGTCATGAATGATTTTCGTCAATACATCCTTGTGGGCGGTATGCCGCAGGCTGTTCTTGCCTACCTTAACGGCAAAGACTTCGAGGGAGCTGACGCTGTCAAGCGTCGGATTCTGAATCCTTACCGGGAGGACGTCGCAAAATTTGCCGAGGGCTATGAAGACAAGGTGTTTGCCGTTTTCGATGGCATTCCGGGACAGCTTTCCAAAAAAGAAAAGAAATATAAGCTCTCCTCTCTCGGCAAGCAGGCCCGCTTCCGAACCTTTGAAGATTCCTTTGTATGGCTGAACGAAGCAATGATTGTTAACACCTGTTTCAATGCAACAGACCCCCATGTCGGACTTGCGCTGAGTGCTGAAAACAACACACAGAAGTGCTATATGGCGGACACAGGACTGCTCGTGACCCATACCTTCCGGGATAAGAAGTACACGGACAACGAGCTGTATCGTGCTATCCTCTTTGATAAGATGAATATCAACGAGGGAATGCTTATGGAGAACATTGTCGCGCAGATGCTTCGCCATCGGAGGCCGCGGCTGTATTTCTATTCCCGTTCCGACAGTCAGAATCGAGAAAACCACATGGAGATTGATTTTCTTATCACCGAAGGCAACAGGATTGCTCCCGTAGAAGTGAAATCCGGCAGCTACCAGTCCCATTCGTCCCTGGATAAATTTCGAAAGCGTTTCTCGTCCGTCACTGGCAATGCCTATATTCTCTATACGAAGGATGTCATGCTCAAAGACGGAATCATCCATCTGCCGCTGTATATGGCAGAATTGCTGTAATAAGCGTTCCATGGAACGTCATTATTTTATGTGTCTGCTTTTATTGACTGGTACACCACCCCCTTCACAAAATTTTTGCAAAGTCATAAAAATCAGCCCCAAAACCATTGAAATGTCATGAAAACAGGGCTATAATACACCTGAAAAGTCATAAAAAGGGGTGGCTGCTGTGCTGTACCGTAAAATTGAGAGCCTGCTTGAGGAGCATTTGCGCTCGGATTCAAAGAAGATTCTCCTCATCGACGGGGCGCGTCAGGTGGGCAAGACCTTCATCATTCGCCATGTGGGGCAGAAGCTGTTTGAAAACTTCATAGAACTCAACATGGTGGAGGATTCCCTTGGCGAACAGCTTTTCAGCGGCACCAGAACGACAGAGGACTTCTATCTGCAACTGAGTATGCTCTCCGGCGACAAAATGAAGCAGCGGGACAACACGCTGGTATTTATCGACGAGATCCAGGCTTATCCCCACCTCCTGACGCTGCTGAAATTCCTGGCGCAGGACGACAGGTTCACCTATATCGCCAGCGGCTCCCTGCTTGGCGTTACGCTCTCGCAGACCTCCTCCATCCCCATGGGCAGCATCCGCCGGGTGCGTATGTTCCCGCTGGATTTTGAGGAGTTTCTCTATGCCAGCGGCATGAATGGCGTGGCCATCTCCGCGCTGTGCGCCAAATTTGAAAGGAGGGAGTCGCTGGAGGAGAATCTGCACAACAAAATGATGGATTTGTTCCGCAAATTCCTGCTGGTGGGCGGGCTGCCGGATGCTGTCAATGCGTATCTGGAGACCCGCAACATTCAGCGCGTGCGTGAGATTCAGGCGGAGATTCGCGACTACTACGCCGCCGACGCCTCCAAGTACGATGAACAGCATAAGCTCAAAACCCGCCGCATCTATGAGCTTATCCCCTCCAACATGGAAAACAAGAAAAAGCGTGTGATAGCCCAGCGCATTGAGGACAAGCGCGGCAAGACCTTCGCCGACTATGAGGACGAATTTGAATACCTCATCAGCGCGGGCATCGCCCTGAATGTGCAGGCGATTTCCAACCCGCAGTTCCCGCTGGCGGAGTCGGAGGGGAAGAATTTGCTGAAGCTGTATCTGAACGATGTGGGCATTCTGTCCGGGATTCTCTATGGCAGCAACATCCGCGCCGTCCTGGATGATGTGCGTTCCATAAACCTCGGCTCCGTCTATGAAACGGTGGTAGCCAGCGAGCTGATTGCCCATGGCCACCGGCTGTTTTACTATGACAACCGCAGCAAAGGTGAGGTGGATTATCTGATCGACGATTTCGCAAGCCTCTCCGCCGTCCCGATTGAGGTCAAGTCCGGCAAGGATTACACGGTTCACAGCGCACTGAATACCCTTGTGAGCAACGAGGATTACCATATCCAAAAGGCATATGTCCTCTCGAATGAGCGGGAGATAAGATGCCGGGGGAAAATCACATATCTTCCCGTCTATTTCATCATGTTCTTCCAAAACACCCCGTCCGATGCGCGCGCCTTGCTGATAGACTAAGCCCACCGCGCCGCGATGAATCAAACAGGAGCAGCCCTTTGGGGTTGCTCCTGTTTTTATTGCCTGCGCTGCCGCATAATCCGTGCTTGAAATTGTTGTCTTTTTGAGGCGAATTTTTTCGGATACTTCACCGATTCTCCGGATTTTGATACAATCTAGAAAAGTACATATTCTAAACAATAACATTCAAAATCAGGAGGAAGAGATCAGTGAACATCATTACAAATAAAACCATCGCCGCGTTTGAGGCGGAGCTGCGGCGGGGGGAGAAGGCGGAGGCTACGGTGGAAAAGTATCTTCACGCCATTCGCCGGCTGATGCTGTTTTTAAACGGGGCGGAGCTGACGAAGGAGCGGCTTCTGGCGTTCCGGGACGCCATGCGGGAGCCTCTCCAGGACCAGACGGTGAACGGCTATATATCCGCCGTGAACGCCTACCTCGCCTTTGCCGGCCTGGAACACCTGAAGCTCAAGGCCCTCCGCACGCAGCGGCAGCCGTTCCGGGAGTCGGGCAGAGAACTGACGGAGCCGGAATATGAGCGCCTGGTCGCGGCGGCGAAGAAGCAGCAAAATGACCGCCTCTATCACATCCTGATTACCCTCGCCGGAACAGGGATACGCATAAGCGAGCTTGCGTATATCACTGTGGACGCGGTGCAGTGCGGCCGCGCGGTAATACGCCTGAAGGGGAAGGCCCGGGTCATTCTTATCCCCGGCGCCCTGAAAAAGAAGCTGAAGCGATACATTAAAAATAAGGGCTGCCGCTCTGGCCCTGTCTTTCAGATGCGCAGCGGAAGACCCCTGGATCGCTCTAATATCGCCCACATGATGAAAAGCCTCTGCCGGGCGGCGAAGGTCTCGCCCCGAAAGGTGTTCCCCCATAACCTGCGGCACCTGTTCGCGCGGCTTTTCTACGCCGCAGAGAAAAACCTCGCCCACCTCGCGGATGTGCTCGGCCACAGCCGCCTGGAGACGACCCGACTCTATGTCATGACCACCGAGGACTGCTACCAGCGCACGATGGAGCAGCTGAAATTGGTGATATAAATAAAACTACCACAGTTTAATCATACTGTGGTGTCCAAAGCAACGTGCAATGCTTATAAAGGAGGACGATCAGGTATGGGCAAGCGGTTGATAAGCCTATTGCTCGCGGTGGTGCTGGTGCTGTGCCTCGCGGCGGTGCCTGCGGCGTTCGCGGCGGAGCCGACGTGCCAGGTGAGTGTAACCGTGGAGCTGGAGGGGACGCTTCCCGACCCGGCGGAGACGCTCTCCGTGGTGATGCAGGCGGACGACGCTTTTTATCCTATGCCCGCCGGCGCGGAGAATGGAGTGTATACCATGTCTATGACCGATGCGGGAACCTATACCTTCCCGGCCATCAGCTATAGCCAGGCGGGGCTGTATACCTATTCCATCTGGCAGGAGGCCGGCACGGACGCGTCCTGCGCGTATGATGAAGCCGTGTATTATCTTATCGTCTATGTGACGAACGCCGACGACGGCAGCGGCCTGCAGGTCACTGCCATCCTCAGTCCGGACGGCACCGAGGAGAACAAAGTCGATACGGCGTCCTTCACGAACGTATATCCCACCATCACCCCACCCCCGACCCGACGGAGC
>JAJQFY010000158.1 GCA_021200935.1 Oscillospiraceae bacterium | reverse complement strand
CAAAAATATATGTAGCCGGGCATCGCGGCATGGTAGGCTCCGCGATTTTGCGGGAGCTGTGGCGTCAGGGCTACACGAACATAATCACCCGCACCCACATGGAGCTTGACCTGACCCGTCAGGACGCGGTGGAGGCATTCTTCGCGGAGGAAAAGCCGGAGTATGTGTTCCTCGCCGCCGCCAAGGTGGGCGGCATTGTGGCGAACGAGAGCGCTCTGGCGGATTTCATGTATGACAACATGATTCTTGAGATGAACGTGGTGCATTCCGCCTGGAAAAACGGCTGCAAGAAGCTGGAATTTCTCGGCTCCTCCTGCATTTATCCCCGCATGGCCCCCCAGCCCATGCCGGAGAGCTGCCTTTTGACCGGCGAGCTGGAAAAGACCAACGAGGCGTATGCCCTGGCGAAAATCAGCGGCCTGAAATACTGTGAGTTCCTAAACCGCCAGTACGGCACGGACTATATCTCCGTCATGCCCACAAATCTTTACGGCCCCAACGACAACTACCACCCCACCCACAGCCATGTGCTTCCGGCGCTGATTCGCCGCTTCCATGAAGCCAAGGTGGAGGGCAAAGAATATGTTACCTGCTGGGGCGACGGCAGCCCCCTGCGCGAATTTCTGTATGTGGACGACCTGGCAAACCTGTGCGTGTTCCTGATGAACAACTACAGCGGCAACGAGACCGTCAACGCCGGAACCGGCAAGGAACTGACCATTAAGGAGCTGACAGAGCTGGTAGCCAAGGTCATCGGCTATGAGGGGGAGATTCGCTGGGACCCGACCAAGCCCAACGGCACCCCGAGAAAGCTGCTGGACGTGTCGAAGGCAACCGCCCTGGGCTGGACATACAAGACGGAGCTGGAGGACGGCATCCGCCTGTCCTACGAGGATTTTCTGCACAATCCTATGCGGGCGGAGCGATAAGCGGGCCGGACGCACGAGGTACTGCATATGAATATCGTGTTGCTGTCGGGCGGCTCCGGCAAGCGGCTGTGGCCGCTGTCCAACGACATCCGCTCCAAGCAGTTTATTAAAATTTTCAAGGCGGAAAACGGAGCCTATGAGTCCATGGTGCAGCGTGTCTACCGGCAAATCAAAACGGTAGATAAGGACGCCACCGTAACCATCGCCACCTCAAAAACCCAGGTGTCAACGATTCACAACCAGCTTGGGGAGGACATAGGCATTTCCGTGGAACCCTGCCGCCGCGACACCTTCCCCGCTATTGCCCTGGCGACGGCCTACCTCCACGATATCCAGGGCGTTTCCCTGGAGGAATCGGTGGTGGTCTGCCCGGTTGACCCCTATGTGGAGGACGATTACTTTGAGGCCCTGAAGGCCCTGGGAGAGCAGGCCGCGAAAGGGGAGGCAAACCTTGTTCTGATGGGCATTGAACCCACCTATCCCAGCGAGAAGTATGGCTATATTATTCCCGCCGCGGCGGAGCAGATCAGCACGGTGGACACCTTCAGGGAAAAGCCGGGCGCAGAAACCGCCAAATCCTATATCTCTCAGGGCGCCCTTTGGAACGGCGGCGTGTTCGCCTACAAGCTGAAATACGTGCTGGACAAGGCCCATGAGCTAATCGGCTTTACCGATTACGCCGACCTGTTTGACAAGTACGACACCCTTACAAAAATCAGCTTCGACTATGCCGTGGTGGAAAAGGAGCCAAACATTCAGGTAATGCGGTTCGCCGGGGAGTGGAAGGATCTTGGTACCTGGAACACACTGACGGAGGCCATGAGCGAGCCGGTGCTTGGCAACGCGATTTTAAACGACGCCTGCGCCAACGTGAATGTGGTCAACGAGCTGAACGTCCCCATCGTCTGCATGGGGCTGCATGACGTGGTCGTATCCGCAAGCCCGGAGGGAATCCTGGTCTCCGACAAAGAGCAGTCCAGCTACATAAAGCCCTACGTTGACCAAATCGACCAGCAGATCATGTTTGCGGAAAAATCCTGGGGCAGCTTCCGTGTGCTGGACGTGGAGGACGGCAGTCTGACCATTAAGGTAACGTTCAATCCCGGTCACGGGATGAACTACCACAGCCATCAGCGGCGGGATGAGATTTGGAACGTGATCTCCGGCGAGGGCGTTGTCATTGTGGACGGCATGGAGCAGCCGGTACGGGCCGAGGATGTCATCACAATGCAGGCCGGATGCCGCCACATGGTCACTGCGGTCACGGAGCTTAAAATGATCGAGGTGCAGCTGGGGAAGGAGATCAGCGTGAATGACAAGAAGAAATACGACAGAGAATACTGACCACAAGGCCCCGTTTCTCCTCTCCCCCGCCGGCAAAGACTATCTGTGGGGCGGCAGCCGCCTGAACGACGATTTTTCCAAGGGCATAGACATGAACCCGCTGGCAGAGACATGGGAGTGTTCCACCCACCCGGACGGGCTGAGCCTGGTGGCCTCCGGGGAATTTCAGGGAATGACCCTTCTGTCCGCCCTGGAGACTCACCCGGAGATGGCCGGGACGCACCCGGATATGTCAAACGGTCTGCCCATTCTCATCAAATTCATTAACGCCAAAAAAGACCTGTCCGTGCAGGTTCACCCGGATGACAATTACGCCAGAGAGCATGAAAACGGCTCCCTGGGAAAGACGGAAATGTGGTATATTATGGATGCCGCAAAAAACACGAAGCTGATTTACGGCTTTCATAACGACACCGACCCGGACACGGTGCGGCGCAGCATAGACGCAGGTACCATCGAGCGGCTGCTGCAAAAGGTTCCCGTTAAAAAGGGCGACGTGTTTTTCATCCCGGCGGGGCAGGTTCACGCCATCGGCGCGGGGCGCTGGTCGCGGAGATACAGGAAAGCTCCAACCTAACCTATCGGCTGTACGATTATAACCGGGTGGGCAAAAACGGAAAGCGCCGCCCGCTCCATGTAGAACAGGCCCTTGCGGTGGCGAACCTGAAGGGCAGCGCCGAACCCCGCCAGCCGATGCGGGTACTGCGCTTTAAAAAGGGTCAGGCCTCCGAGCTGCTGTGCCGCTGCAAATATTTTCAGGTGGAGCGAATGCTTATAAACACCGAGCGAACCAGGGAGATGGCGGAGCTGCGAACCGGGCGCAACTCCTTCCAGGTGTTGCTTTGCACAGAGGGGTGCGGCGTGCTGTTCTGGAGCGGGGATTCCCTGAATTTCTACAAAGGCGACTGCATTTTCGTCCCGGCGGATTCCGTGACCGTGCGGATTCACGGGAAGGCGCAGATGCTGAAGGTAGGCTGTTAGAGCCTGTCAGAGAGGAACAGAACTATGGATAAAATCAAAGACGAATATGCCCATTGGGCGGAAAACTGCACGAAGACCCAGCCCATCGACCAGGATATCATCGACGAGCTGGAGGCCATGGCTGACGACCAGGCCCGCATAGAGGACGCGTTTTACCGGGACCTGACCTTTGGGACAGGCGGTCTGCGCGGTGTGATTGGCGCGGGAACCAACCGCATGAATGTGTACACGGTAGCCAAGGCCTCCCAAGGGCTTGCGGACTATGTGATAAAGCACTTCCCCCCGGAGCGGCGCCGAATCGCCGTCAGCTACGATTCCCGCATAAAGTCCGATTTGTTTGCACAGGTGGCGTCCAGCGTGTTCGCCGCCAATGGTATAAGCGTTTCCATTTACAGGGAGCTGATGCCCACCCCCTGCGTGTCCTATGCGGTGCGAACCCTTCACTGTGCCGCCGGCATTATGGTGACAGCGTCCCACAACCCTTCCAAATACAACGGCTACAAGGTCTACGGCGCGGACGGCTGCCAAATCACCACCGAGGCGGCGGCGGAAATTCTCGCTGAGATTGAAAAGCTGGACATCTTCCAGGATGTGAAGATCGGCAGCTTTGAGGCTGGCAGCGGGCTGATCTCCTATATCCCGGACGAGGTGTACACCGGCTTCATAGAGGAGGTCAAAAACCAGTCCGTGCTGTATGGGGATGAGATTGACCGCAACGTGTCCATCGTCTACTCACCGCTGAACGGAACCGGCCTGAAGCCGGTGCTTCGCGCCCTTACGGAAAGCGGATATAATAACATCACTGTGGTCAGGGAGCAGGAGCAGCCGGACGGCCATTTCCCCACCTGTCCCTATCCGAACCCGGAAATCCAGGAGGCTATGGCCCTTGGGATGGACTACGCGGCCAGGTATAACGCCGACCTGCTCCTTGCCACTGACCCGGACTGTGACCGCGTGGGCATTGCCGTAAAAAGCGGCGGCGAGTATGTCCTTCTCTCCGGCAATGAGGTCGGTATGCTGCTTCTGGACTACATCTGCTCCCAGCGGGCGAAACACGGCAAAATGCCGCAGAACCCGGTGCTGGTCAAGACCATAGTCACTATTGACATGGCGGAGCAAATCGGGGCAAAATACGGCGTTCGCACCATAAACGTCCTGACCGGCTTCAAGTATATCGGGGAGCAAATCGGTCTTTTGGAATCCCAGGGAAAGGCGGACTCCTACCTTCTCGGCTTTGAGGAGAGCTACGGCTATCTCTCCGGCTCCTATGTCCGGGACAAGGACGCCGTGGACGGCGCGTTTCTCATCTGCGAGATGTTCGCCTATTACAAGACCAGAGGGGTCTCCCTTCTGGAAAAGCTGGACGCCCTGTACCAGGAATACGGCTACTGCCTGAACACCCTCCACTCCTACGAGTTTGAGGGCGCAACCGGTTTTGAAAAAATGCAGCGCATTATGGAGAAATTCCGCGCCGGTGTGGATGCCATCGGCCCCAAAAAGGTAGAGACAGTGCTTGACTATGAAACCGGCATAGACAGTCTGCCAAAAGCCGACGTTTTGAAATTCCTGCTTGAAGGAAGCTGCTCGGTGGTCGTCCGCCCCTCCGGGACGGAGCCGAAGCTCAAAGCCTATATTTCCATCAGCGCAAAGGACAAAGCCTCCGCCCTGGACATGGAAAAGACCATCACAGCCGCCCTCGGCAGCTACTTCGCGTAAACGAACACACAGCAAAGGCCCCCATGAAGCGCCAGACGCTTCATGGGGGCTTGTTGTCGCTTGGTATTACCTGGTATTCAATCTTACGCCATAGCCTCGGCGCTGGCGGAGGCCTCGCCGGAAGCCGCCGCCGGGGTCACAACGATAACGCCTTCGTACTCGCCGGGTTCCGTGACTGTCTCACCGTCCACGGTGACAGTGCCGTTGATGGTGCAGGTGTCGTCCCAAGCCAGATAGGACAGGACAGACTCATCGGTCACGTTCCAGACAGAGCCGTTGGAGAAGGTGAGATAAGTACCCATGGTGGTGTCGGTGATGTAGCTGTCGCTGTCCAGAATCCACAGGCAACTATCGGCAGCCAGGCACTCCTCGCTCCAAATGCTGTTGAAGGTCTCAGCATCCCAGGTGTAGGAAGCGCCCGTCCAGTCCACGGCGTCAAGATTCACGGTCAGCTTGCGCTGGTAGTCGTAGTTTTTGAAGTCGCCGGAGATGGTGCTGTTGGAGATATTGGCCACCGTACCCTGAATGGCATCAATGGCCTGGCCGGACTGTACCCAGCGGCCATTCTGGTCGGAGTTGATCACCGTCATAATGATGGCGTTATTGCCATAGGTGCCGTTTTCCAGGGTGAAGGTCACGTCGTCCAGGTCAATGGAGGCGCTGGTGGACTTCACCAGGATGGCCGCGCCCCGGATGAACTCAATGTATTCGCCCACGGCCACGTCGTATTTCTCGGCATAATCCTGATACTCCGGCTCCCAGGTCTCGCCGTCGTAGAACTCGCTGGTCTCCCAGTAGGCGTTCATGTCGTCGGTCATGACGAAATCGGTCTCACTGGCAGAGAACACGGAGGCGGTGGAGCTGCCGTTGTCCCCGGAATGGGACTCGTCAGGAGAGTGGATCATGATGCCGGTGCGGTTGGCCACCACCAGACTGCGGACACCGGCGGTGGGCTCGGTAATGTCCATCATATCGGTGACAGTCTCGTCCGCGGAATCGGAGCCGTAGATATGTACCTCACCGCCTCCGGCGATGATAGCACCCATTTCCGCCCCAAGCAGGGTGGTGCCGTAGATGTAGTCATAGCAGCCGTTGTCGGCATAGATGCCATAGCCGCCGTTTACAGCACGGGCTGTGGAGCAATAGGAATAAAATTCCACCCCCCGGCCTGCGTCGGTGGACATGGCCGCCCAGCCTTCCGTCTCTACATAGGAATAGAAATAATAGGTATGGGAGGTGCCGATGGACATATTGGCGCGGGCCGTGCCATAGACCAGCAGGCCGCCGTTGGAGCCAGGCTCACCGATGCTGGAGGTATAGCCTCCCTCATCCTCGCCAAGCTGGATGATGGAGGAGTTCTCCACCACCAGGGTACCGGCGCTGGCATAAACGGTGTAGTTGCCGCCCACGCCGCCGCGGCCATCCTCGGTCAGAATGGAGTCCTGGATGTACAGGGTGCCGCCCACGGTACCGGCAATGTAGCCCCCGGCGGTGCCGCTGATCTCACGTGTAACCAGCTTGTCGATAACGGCATTTTTCAGGATCACCACGTCGTCGCTGCCGGAAACGGACAGGCCGTTGGCGGTGAAGTCGTGGATGCTCATTTCCAGGCCGTCGATCACTGTTACCCCGTCCTCAGAGGTGACAGTCGGCTCCATGGTGATGGTGTAGACGCTGTCGTCCTCCTCCACCTGGGTCAGCTCGCCATCCACTGTGTACACAGAAACAGCGGCAGAGGTCTCCCCGGATGCCTCGCCGGAAGCGTCCGATGCGCTGGTGTCCCCCATAGAAAGGGCGCTGCCGCCCTCGTAATCCGTAAATTCCTCCGAGGCGAAGGCTCCTACGCCCAGGCTCAGCACGAAAATCACGGCCAGCAGCAGGGAACAAAGTCTTTTGGTCATGTATGCATTTCTCCTTTCAAAATGTTAATCACATTATACACGAACCACAGGACTTCTTCAACCTAAATTTTAGCGTTTTCGCCAAAAACGGTCAAATCTCTCACTGCATGGCAGCCTCGGCACTGGCTCCCATCTCTCCGCTGGCTCTCATTTCCCCGCTGGGATTCATGTTCTCCATAGCGGCGGCAGGGGCCTCATAGGCCACCACGGTGCAGTCTGCCCCCAGGGAGCCGGTCAGGGTGGTCTCTCCGGCGGTCAGGGTATAGCTCTGGCCCTGGGCCAATGCGCCGCTGGCAATCAGAACAGAGGCACAGGAGGCTTCCGTCGTCAGAGTAAACAGCACCCGGCCAGCGGCGTCGGACAGGTTCAGCGCCGTACCGGCCTCCACGGCTGCGGGCAGGGTATACAGCAGCGAGCCGGGTACCGTACCCCCCTCCTGGAAGGTCTCGGCATCCACACTGGCAAACACCGCCAGCGTCGCGCCGGTCAGGGTGATGTCCGCAAACTCCAGGGGAGCCTTCTCCCCGGTGGCGGTCAAAAGCAGAACGCCGCCGGATAAAATCACATCCCCGTCCACGGTGAGAGGCCGGGAGGCTGCCAGCGTCAGGGTTCCGCCGCTGACCGTCAGGCCGCCGGTACCGATGTCCATGCCGTTTGTCTCCGCCGCCAGAGTCAGGGTGCCGCCGGACAAAAGGACTTCGGCCCCCTCCAGGGCTTCATAGCTCTCTGTCACTGTTACGGCGCCCCCTGTCAGGGCCACCGTTCCATCCGCCCGCAGGGCGTCGTCCCCGGTGGCTATCGTCACAGTGCCGCCAGAAACGGTCACATTCTCGCCATGCAGCCCGTCGTCCGCCGCGGAGACGCTCACCGTCCCGTCGGAAATCAGCACCTCCGTCCCCTTCAGGCCCTTGGCGCTCTCATCCGCCAGGGCAATGGCCGCGTAATTCTCCGGCCCGGAACCGGCAGTGATGTCCAGGGTTCCCCCGATGACATACGCCTGGGCGGCAGCGTCTATGCCGTCTCCCCCGCTGGAAATCACCAGACTGCCGCCGGAAACCGTTACAGCCCCCTCCGTGGTGTGAATGCCGTCCCCGCCGGATATAATTGTTATAGTACCGCCGGTGACAGTCACATGGTCGCTGCCCTGGAGGCCGTCATCCGCCGCCGCAACAGACAGAGTTCCCCCCTCGACGGTCAGGCCGTCCTTGCTGCGTATGCCGTCCGCGCACTGGCCAATAACCGTGAGCGCACCCTCCCCCTGAATGATTACCTCGTCCGCGCTGTAAACCGCCGCGCCGGACTGCTGGGCCTGGGTCTCCTGAATGATATAGTCCGTCCCGTCCCGCAGGGTATTTTCCGTCCCCGCCGCCAGGACAATCACCGTCTCATCCGCCTGGGCCACATACAGGGCCGGGCCGGTGGAGCAGGAAATCTCCGCCCCGTCCAGGATGATATACACCGCCCCGTCATAGTCCCCACAATTCACCAGAAGCTGCCCCTCCGTCAACTGGCCGCTGACCCGATAGGTCCCCGGATAGGCAATCGTCACCACCCCATCGGAGACCGCGGCACCCACACCGGATATATGGGCCTCCGTCCCGGAAAGGGTGATGGACACCGCCCCGGCCTCGTTAAGGGCGTTCGCTATGACAGGCTCCTCCGTCGGCGCCGCCGCGCTTGTGGTTCCCTCCTGCCGCTCCGCCAGGTATGCCGCCCCCAGCAGCGCCGCCAGAACAACCGCGAAAATCAGCAGTGTGGTCAATGTCTTTTTCATAACAGCTCTCTCCCGTTTCTTGAAATGCGGACACGCATAATCAAAAATTTACGAAAACCATACAAAATGTATATACATTTTGAACAATTTATGTTACTATACCATATAAAGGCTCCTCCGACAAGCATCTCTTTATAAAAAAGCATATCCGGCGGAGCAAATTTCAAACAGGATGGACAACTGCCATGCCCGCACAAAACCACCAGGTTCTCCGCCAGGAGCTGAAATACCTCCTGGGCCGTGGGGAGTATGCCGCGCTGACCCAGCGATGTCAGGCGGTCATGCACCGAGACTCTCACGCGGGGCCGGACGGCTCCTATCAAATCTCCAGCCTGTATTTCGACGACCTGGGCGACACCGCCCTGCTGCAAAACTACGCCGGTGTATCCAGGCGGGAGAAATTCCGCATCCGCATTTACAACGACGACCCCGCCTCCCTCCACCTGGAAAAGAAGGTGAAAAACGGCGGCCTGGGAACCAAATATATGTGTCCCATGAATCCGGAACAGCTTCAGCGGCTGCTGGACGGCGACCTGTCCTGGATGATGGACACCGGCCATCCGCTCATGCAGGAGCTGTACGCCAGGATGAAAAACGACCTGCTTCGGCCCAAAACCATTGTGGCCTACCGGCGGGAGCCTTTCGTCTACGGCCCCGGCAACGTCCGCGTCACCTTCGACTATGACATCCGCAGCGGCATTTGCGCCCATTCCCTGCTGGATAAAGACACCCCCCTGGTGCCTGCCGCCCCCGGTCAGGTGGTAATGGAGGTGAAGTATGACGCCTTCCTCCCAGATATCATCCGCATGATTTTACAGGAGGGAACCCCCCGTGTGCGGGCCTTTTCCAAGTACGCCGCCTGTCGGCAATATGATATTTAGCCGTTTTTTCCAACTAACATAAAAGAAGAGTAAGGAGACCGAAACCATGACGACCTTTAACGACATTTTTAAATCCAGCTTTCTGGAAAGCACCACGGAGTTTTCTCTTGTGGACGTGCTGCTGGCTATGGCCTTCGCCTGTGTGCTGGGGGCATTCATCTATTTCGTGTACAAGCGAACCTTCCAGGGGGTCATGTATTCCTCCGGCTTTGGCATCACCCTCGTGGGCCTGACCATGGTGACGACCCTGGTCATCCTGGCTGTCACCTCCAACGTGGTGCTGTCCCTGGGCATGGTGGGCGCTCTGTCCATCGTTCGCTTCCGGGCCGCCATCAAGGAACCCTTTGAAATTGTGTTCCTGTTCTGGGCGCTGGCCGTCGGCATCGTGATCGGCGCGGGAATGTTCCTGCTGGCCGTTGTAGGCAGTCTGATTATCGGCCTGATTCTGGTGGTATTCGCCCGGCGGAAAATCGGGGAGCATCCCTACATCATCGTTCTCTCCTGCGCCGACGGCGAGGCTGAGGCCAAGGCGCTGGAGACCCTTGGCAGCGCCGTAGGAAAATATGTGGTGAAGGCCAAGACCGTCACCGCCGCAGGAATCGAAATCTCCGCCGAGGTCACGCTGAAGGGAGACGACACCGCCTTCGTCACCGCCCTGGGCAATCTGGAGGGCATCGCCAGCGCGTCGCTGGTGACGTACAACGGTCAGTTCGCGGACTGAGGTCATTTGTCTGTAAATACAAACCTTAATAACAGCGGCTTGGCAGCCAAAAGCTGCTCAGCCGCTAAATTTTTACCACATTGTTTTCCCGTATTTCATAGATGGCCCGCTTTACCTCCTCCGGGGCGTTTTCCCCGCAGAGGCAGACAATCTCCGCGTGGGCTTCGGGAAAGGGAACGTCCCAATAGCGGAAAACAGGAGAATCACAGCCCTCAATGACCCTGGTCAGCAGGGCGAAGCCCTGGCCCAGCTCCAGGCGAATCATTAAACTCTCAATATCCGGGCAGAGAATGCACCGGCGAAAGGGAATCCGGCGGCTCCACGAATCGATCCGCTCCAGGGTCGTGTCGTCAGGCAGGAGCAGATGGGTGTACTGCCCCATGTCCTCCAGGTGAATGGTCTCCTGCCTTGCCAGGGGATGCCGCTGGGAATATATCACCTGAAACTGCTTTCTTTGCAGAACCGTGGCTTGGGTGCCGGGCCAGAGCTGCCAGTCGTTGGATGTGGTGACGCACATATCCAGCTTTCGGTTCATCAGTCCGTTTCGCAGCGCCACAAAATCCATGAGCTGCACCTCCACCTCCAAATCCGGGTATCGGTTCATCAGAAAATCCGTCACCGGCAGGATAATGTCGCGCCGGGACAGGGCGGACTGGAACCCAATACGCAGCAGATTTTTCCCGGACTGCTCCATCTCCCTGGCCCGGTGGATGCTGTCGTCAATCTGCCGGTTGATTTGCGCGAAATCGTCCCGGAGAACGATCCCCGCCGGAGTCAGCGTCACCTGCCGGGTGGTGCGGTAAAACAGCTTGATTCCCAGCTCCCGCTCCAGCGCCGCAATCTGCTTTGTCACAGCCTGCTGGCTCATATACAAATGCTGAGCCGCAGCGGTAAAGCTCAAATAGTTGGCAACCTCCAAAAAGCACTGAATCTGTTTATACAGCATGACGGTCTCTCCCTTTCCTTTATAGGCTGATGAAGCTTATTTTACAACAAAAAGTTGTTAATTGTAAAGCCGGTTGTTTCTCAATTTTCTCCTGCTGATTTATAATTTTTAAAAAGAAAACAACAGGAGGACAAGCCATGCCAAATACATACGCCGATTTTCAGCGGCTTTATCAGGAGAAGCTGACGGACGTGGAAGGGGCCTTGGCCCTGATTCAGTCCGGGGACAACCTGTGCCTGGGAAAGGACTGCAACGAGCCGCGGGAGTTCTGTCGGGCGCTGCACACCATTGCCCCGCGGGTAGAAAACGTCTCCGTGCTGAAGGGCCGTTCCAGCGACTACGGCTTTTTGCAGAACGACGGGATGAAGGGCCACATCCTGACCCAGTCCGCCTTTTTTGCCCGGGGCTGGGATGAGCCGCTGCGAAAGGGAAACGTCACCTTTGTGGCCTGCGACCTGTATGACCAGCCCTATTCCTACAACGCCGCCTACCCCCGAAACGCCTACATAGTGGCCGCCACCCCCATGGACGAAAACGGCTGCTTTCAGGTAAACCTGTCCCTGATGTGGGAGTGGGACATCTGGCAGCAGAAGCAGTGCCAGCAAAAGGTCATCATTGAGGAGAACAAGCAGCTCAAGCGTGTAGAGGGCGGAATGGACATCCACATTTCCCAAGTGACAGCGGTGTATCAGGCGGACTATCAGCCCCCGGAAATTCCCGACCTGATTCCCTCAGAGACAGAGGACAAAATCGGTCAGTATGTGGGAAGCCTGATCAACGACGGGGACTGCATCCAGCTAGGCATCGGCACCTTGCCAAACGCCTGTGCCGCGCACATGATGGACAAGCACGACCTGGGGATTCATTCAGAGATGTTCACCAATCTGATGGGCGAAATGGTGCGTAAGGGCGTCATCACAGGAGCGCGGAAGAACATAAACTCCGGCGAACACACCTTTTGCTTTGCCGGCGGCACCCAAAGCCTTTACGACTACCTGCACAAGGATAAAAACTGCGTCATCCGCCCTTCCAGCTATGTGACTGACCCCAGAGCCATCATGGAAAACGACAACATGAAATCCATAAACGGCATTCTGGAAATTGACCTGACCGGGCAGGTTTGCTCTGAATCCATCGGAACCCGGCAGTATTCCGGCCCCGGCGGCGGCTTCGATTTCGCCTACGGCGCACAGCACGCCAAAAACGGCAGAAGCATCCTGATTCTTCAGTCCCGCACCAAAAAGGGCCAGCCGAAAATCAAGACCACCCTGACCCCCGGCGCGCAGGTCACGATTCCCCGGCCCTACGCGGACACGGTGGTGACAGAATACGGTATTGCCGAGCTGAAGGGCCGAACCCTGCAGGACAGGGTGAAGGCGCTGATCGCCATTGCCCACCCGGAGGACAGAGACCGCCTTCGCTTTGAGGCAGAGCAGCTTATGTACATATAATAAATCCTCCAATCCTCCAAAATCAAATCATGCGGCCCTCCGTTTCCCAATCACCGGCGGAGGGCTGCTTTTTTGAAAAAATTCCCCGTATGATTTCCCCAAAAACCACACACACTACTCCCATGGAAACGAAACGAATTGGAAAACAGACGGTGCGGCTTACGCTCCAGCCCTCTATTGCGGCGGCGGCCTGTGTGGGCGGACAGAAGGAGAGCGGGGGGCCGCTGAAAAAATACTTCGACTATCTCAGCGAGGACTCACGCTTTGGGGCCAAGAGCTGGGAAAAGGCGGAGAGCGCCATGCTGAAAATGTGCTATTCCATCGCCTGTGACAAGGCCAAAACGCCGCCGGGAGACGTGGAATATGTGCTGTCCGGCGACCCGCTGAACCAATGCGCCGGGTCGGCCTACGCCATGCGGGAGTGCGGCGTCCCCTATTTGGGGCTGTATGGGGCCTGCTCCACCATGGCGGAGAGCCTGTCCCTGGCGGCCATGCTGATAGACGGGGGGTTCTGCTCCATCGCGGCGGCAGCCACCAGCTCCCATTTCTGCTCGGCGGAGCGGCAATACCGCTATCCGCTGCAATATGGCAGCCAGCGGCCTCCCACCGCCCAGCGGACTGTTACCGGGGCGGGAGCAGTCATTTTAAAGACGGAAGGCCCTCCCCCCTACGTCACCCACATCACCACCGGCATTATCGCGGACGCTGGGGTGACGGACATGAACAACATGGGCGCGGCCATGGCCCCTGCGGCCTATGACACCCTGACCGCTCATTTTCAGGACACAGGCCGCGGCCCGGATTATTATGACGCCATCGTCACCGGGGATTTGGGCGTAGTCGGCTCGGACATTCTGCGGGATCTGTTCCGTAGGGACGGCATTGACCTGGGTGTGGGCTATATGGACTGCGGGCGGCTTATCTATTCCATCGAGGGTCAGGACGCCCACAGCGGCGGTTCCGGGTGCGGCTGCTCCGCTGCGGTGCTGTGCGGCCATCTGCTCCACGGTATGCTGGAGGGCAACTGGAATCGGCTTCTCTTCGCCGCCACCGGGGCCATGATGAGTCCCACCACCAACCAGCAGGGCGAGAGCATCCCCGCCATATGCCACGCCGTCGCGTTGGAAAACGGGAGGTGCTGAGATGGATATATTTATAAGCCTTTTAAAAGCCTTTTTGGTGGGCGGCGTTCTGTGCCTGATTGGACAGCTTCTCATCGACCTGACCCGGCTGACCCCGGCGCGAATACTGACCATTTATGTGGTGGCCGGCGTTGTGCTGGGCGCGGTGGGCGTGTACGAACCCTTCGCCCAATGGGCGGGGGCCGGGGCTACCGTACCCCTGACCGGCTTCGGGAATCTGCTGGCCAAGGGGGTGCGGGAGGCCGTGGCGGAGCAGGGTGTCATCGGCGCCTTCACCGGCGGCTTCACCGCCGCCGCGGGGGGTATTTGCGCCGCCATCGTGTTCGGCCTGCTGGCAGCCTTGGTATTCAAGAGCAAGGAAAAGTTTTAATTCAGCCTCACCGGCCCCTCCAGGGGGCCGGTGAGGCTGTCAAAGAAGGCACAATTAAACAAAGCAAAAACGGAAAAAGAAGGCAAAAAGGAGCATTTCCAGCTCCAGA